>OMQS01000090.1 GCA_900313295.1 uncultured Eubacteriales bacterium | reverse complement strand
GTTACGCCGTTTTCTCTTTGTTACGCTCAGTGAGGCGGTGCTGGAAGGCTTCTTCCATCTCCTCCGGTGTCAGTTCGTGGAGAATGCCCACGCCGCTGTAATAGATGTCCAAAAGCTGCACCCGCTTTCCGTCAAGGTATCTGGGCGCATACACCACGATTTTATCCACGAACTCGTGAATCAGCTCCGGCGTCAGCGCTTTCAGCTCCGTGATTTGTTTCACCTTCTGAATGAGCCGCTGCAAGCTCTCGGCCTTATCCGTTTCAGCTTCCAGATATGTTTTGCATAATTTTGGGTTTGATTTTTTGGATGAAAAGGCGAAAAAGGAGGACGGACTGCCACACCGGCGTGCGCGCCGGTTCGCAATGACAGGATTTTGGGGAATGCGGTGCATATCGGCGGCGGGGCGGGGGCACCCCGCCCCTACGCATCATTCGGAAGATTTGGCGAACAGGGGCGCGGCGGAAAATGATTTTCAGCGGTTGACATTTGTCCTCGATTCGGATAGAATTGGGGCAACAAATTTTGCCCCACGGGAGGTTTTGGTATGAATATCGGACTGTTGGGCTGCGGCGTGGTAGGCGGCGGCATTATGGACTTTTGCACCGAGCGGACGGATCTGCACGTGACCAAGGTGCTGGTGCGGCGGGAGCGGCCGGAGCTGGGCGAGCGGGCGGTGACGGATATCGGCGCCATCACCGGGGACGATGACATCGGCATCGTCATTGAGGTCATGGGTGGTCTGCATCCGGCCTACGAATACATCTGCCAGGCGCTGCGCAGCGGCAAGCATGTGGTCACCGCCAACAAAGCGGTCATCAGCGCGTTTTACCCGGAGCTTACAAGGCTGGCAGCGGAAAACGGCGTGGCCCTGCGCTGCACGGCGGCGGTGGGCGGCGGCATTCCGTGGCTGACCAATCTGGAGCGGTGTAAGCGGCTGGACGCCATCTGCGAGATCGGCGGCATCATGAACGGCACCACCAACTTCATCATGGATGCCATGCACGCCGCTCCGGTGTCCTTCCCCGCCATTTTGAAGCAGGCGCAGGAGCTGGGCTACGCCGAGGCCGACCCCTCCGCCGACATCGACGGCGACGACGTGCGCCGCAAGCTCACCATCTCCGCCAACGTGGCCTTTGACGCGCTGATCCGCGAGGAGGACATCCCCATGTTCGGCATCCGCACCGTCACCGACGGCGACATCCGGACGTTTCAGAAGCACGGCTTTGTGTGCAAGCTGCTGGCCACCGCCAAGGCGGCGGAGGGCGGCGTGTGCGCCTATATTGAGCCGACGCTGGTGGACGGCCACGAGCTGGAGGCCGCCGTGCCGAAGAATTTTAACCTTATCACCTACTGCGGCGAAAAGATCGGCCGCCACAGCTTCTTCGGCCAGGGGGCGGGGCGTTACCCCACCGCTTTCAACGCCGTGGAGGACTGTCTGGACATTCTGGCGGGCAAGAGCGGCTTCTACACGGATGTCATGCAGCCCACCGCCGTGCGCAATGGCGACGAGGCGCACCCCTACTATGTGCGCACCGCCTGCCCCGACGAATTTCTGCGGAGCATCACCGTGGAGCGCTGGGCCGAGGGCGTCGTTACCGCCTGCGTCAGCGTGGAAGAGATGCTCCGGTGGAGCCGAGAGCAGCTGAAAAAGGATCCCGCCTGCTTTGTGGCGGGCATCCGGTAAGAAAGGCAAAACAAAAGGCACGGGCTTTTGGCTCGTGCCTTTTGCTGTCTGCTCCGCCGCAGGGCTGATAGTTGAAGGTGCAGCCCTGCAGGGTGAGGTTCACGTTGCTGTACTGATGGTTGCCGATGATGGCTGCCGCTCTGCTGTTGTTATTCTTCTTTTCGGGGGTGACGTTAAACTCGCAGTTCGTAAAGGTCAGGTCGGCGTCGTCCTTGGTGCGGATGGTGGTGGTGTCGGCGATGGTCACGCCGTCAAAACTAAGCTCCTTGCCGTCCGCCACCTCGAGGTAAGCGTTCTGAAGGGTGGTGTCCTCGCCCTTGATGGTGAGGTCTTTGTCCACGGAAACGGTTTCACCGGAGAGAGCCACATCGCCGGTCAGCATGATGGTATCGCCGTCGGCGGCCTTGTCGATCTTCGTCGCCTTCAGCGTGACCTTGTACTTCAGTGCCAGATTGCCGGCGTTCTTGATCTGGAACGGCTCCAGATCATAGGTGCAGTTCGGCTCCCACAGGACATCGCCCTCATCCTCGGTCACCCAGGTAAGCGGCTCATTTTCCGCAAGAGGCTTGCCGTCCTTTAATTTGGAAGTTCTTGCGGGCGGGTCGTCGGGGACGCCGACCCCTACGGAAGCGTGGCAGGCGGCACGGCGGCTAAGCCCAAGGGTCGCCCCTTCAGGAAGGTTTCTTTTACAAAGTAAATAAATTATTCACACATTTCCCTTCCGGATGTGGTATACTTTATAAAAGGATAGAATTTTGCCCGTTGGGGCAAGGAGGATCTGCTATCATGATGGTCGAAAAAACCAACCGTCCGTCCCTGAAGAATATTCACTTGCCCAACTCCACCCCCCAGCAGGAAAAGGAGCTGGCGCAGGGCATGGTGCGGGTGAACCACCTGTACCGCAGCGCCCTGAAGGTGGCCGTGGCGCAGATGGAAATACTGGACGAGGAGTTCGCCACCCTTAACGATCGTTCGCCCATCCACCACATCGAGTACCGCATCAAAACGCTGGACTCCATTGTGGAAAAGCTGCAGCGGCGGGGGCACGCCGTCACCATTGACAACATCTACGCCTATGTGCAGGACGTGGCTGGCATCCGCATCATCTGCAACTACTTAGACGACATCTACTACCTGCGCCGCCTGCTCACCCGCAACGAATCTTTTCGGGTGCTGCAGGAGGTGGACTACATAAAAACCCCCAAGCCCTCCGGCTACCGCAGCCTGCACCTCATCGTGGAGGTGCCCATCGTCATCTCCGAGGGAACGCTGCATCTGCCGGTGGAGATCCAGCTGCGCACCATCGCCATGGACATGTGGGCAAGTCTGGAGCATGAGCTGCGCTACAAGTCCTCCCGCGCCTTTTCCGAGGCTGACGCCAACCGGCTGCGGGTGTGCTCCGAGGCCGTGTACGAGGTGGATCGGGAGATGCAAAACATCTACAAGGGCAAGCAGGCCGAGTATGAGGAGGCCGAGCCGGAGAGTCCCGCCGAGCCGTAAATGCCTGCGGCGCATGCGCAGGGTCTTTTATGGAAAAAAATCACACCCGATCCCAGATCGGGTGTGATTTTTTACAGGAAGAAGCTGTGATCGTCCCCTCGGACGTATGCGCTGGTGTGCGCCCGAGACTCCGTCATGATCTCAGGCTCGGCTGCGCCGCAGCTTCAGCTGCAGCCGGTCTGCTATCATGGCAATAAACTCTGAGTTTGTAGGCTTGCCCTTTGCCGAGTTCACGGTGTACCCGAAATACTTTTGCAGGGTCTCCAGATCCCCGCGATCCCACGCCACCTCAATGGCATGGCGGATAGCCCGCTCTACTCGGGACGGGGTAGTCGAAAACCGGTTGGCCACTTCCGGATACAGAACCTTCGTCACCGCATTGATAACGTCTATGTCCTGTACGGCGATGAGTATGGCCTCCCGCAGGTATTGATACCCTTTGATATGTGCCGGAACGCCGATTTCATGGATGATTGCTGTCACCTGCCCCTCCAGGGCCGGAGTAAAATCCCCCGACTCCTGCTGGGAGTGCGCCGCCTGACGCATCAGTTCCAGCAAAGATTCCTCATTGCAGGGTTTGGACAGAAAATACCACACCCCCATCTTCACAGCCTGGCTCACCGTGCGCTGCGCGCAGAACGCAGACACGACGATGACCTTGGGCGCATGCTCACCCATGCTCTGCAGCTGCTTGAGCAGTCCAAATCCATCCAGCTCAGGAAGCACAACATCCATAATAAGGAGCTGCGGATGCATCTGCTGCACAAGGCGCAGCGCTTCCACTCCGGAGCCGGTACTTCCCAACACCTGAAAATCCCCCGCGGTTTCCATGGTCTTTTTCAGCATCATCCGATACTCTTCGCTTGCGTCTGCTAACACGACGCTTGCTCTGTTTTCCATACTCTTCCTCGTCCTTACATATTAAATTTTCAGCGCAGAATCTATTCTTACTCAACAGCAATCCCCTGACTTGTATATAATGTACCATATTGCAATGTCGATTTCAAGG
>OMQS01000089.1 GCA_900313295.1 uncultured Eubacteriales bacterium | reverse complement strand
GGCCGGCATCAGCCAATCCACCTATTTCAAGCTCCAGCACGACCAGCCGGTGTCCACCCAGATGCTGGTGCGCATCTGCTGCGCGCTGGATTGCGAGCTGTGGGACATTGCGGAGCTGGTGGAGAAAAAGGACAGACTGTAATATGGTAAAAAGGACGGCGGAGAATGAAATTATTGAGTAGATCCAAAGCAAAAAGAAAAGCAAGATTTGAAAAAACGCGCACGCTGCTGACGGAGAAGGTGCGGGAGTCGCTGGTGTCGGTGCTGCCCATCATCGCCATTGTGACGGTGCTGTGCCTGTTTCTGGTGCCCATGCAGCCCAACCTGCTGCTGACGTTCCTCATCGGCGCGCTGATGATCGTGGTGGGGCTGGGGCTGTTCTCTTTGGGCGCCGAGCGCTCCATGACCATCATCGGCAACAAGATCGGTACGGCGCTGACGAAGATAGGCAAGCTGCCGGTGATACTGCTGGTGGCCTTCGCGCTGGGCGTGGCGGTGACGGTGGCGGAGCCTGACCTGCAGGTGCTGGCGGACACCGTGCCCAACATCGACAAGACCGTGCTGCTGCTGGCGGTGGGCATAGGCGTGGGACTTTTCATGGTGGTGTGCATGCTGCGCATCCTGTACGGCATCAACCTGCGGTGGGTGCTGCTGGGGTGCTACGTTGTCATATTTGCCCTGGCGGCCTTCACGGACAGGGACTTTCTGTGCATCGCCTTCGACTCCGGCGGCGTGACCACGGGGCCTATGACGGTGCCGTTCATTCTGGCGCTGGGCGTCGGTATCTCCCATGTGCGAAGCGACCGGCAGGCGGAGGCGGACAGCTTCGGTCTGGTGTCCCTGTGCTCCATCGGCCCTATCCTCTCGGTGCTGCTGCTGGGCTTTTTCAGCGAGGACAGCGGCGGCACGGCGGAGATCACCCGCGTGAGCTTTGACAGCACCACCGGCATCGGCACGGCGTTCGTGCAGGCGCTGCCGGTCTATATGAAGGAGATGGCCATGGCCATGCTCCCCATCGTGGCCATTTTCGTGCTGTTCCAGCTGTTCGTGTTCCGGATGAACACGAGGAGCTTCGGCAAAATTTTCGTGGGTATTCTGTATACATACATCGGGCTGGTGCTGTTCCTCGCCGGCGTGAACGTGGGCTTTTCCAGTCTGGGCGCCGAGCTGGGCGCTGCGCTGGTGGAGAGCGGAAAGGAGTGGCTGCTGATCCCGCTGGCGGCGGTACTGGGCTGGTTCATCATCTCGGCGGAGCCGGCGGTGGCGGTGCTGGAAAAGCAGATCGAGGAGGTCAGCGCCGGCACCATTCCCGGCAAGGCCATCAAGCTGAGCCTGTCTATCGCCATTGCGTTGGCCATGGCGCTGGCCATGCTGCGGGTGGTGACGGGGATCTCCATCCTGTGGTTCCTCGTGCCGGGCTATGCCATTGCGCTGGGGCTTTCTTTCTTCGTGCCGAATATCTACACGGCCATCGCCTTCGACTCCGGCGGCGTGGCCTCCGGCCCCATGACGGCCACCTTCATGCTGCAATTCATGGTGGGCGTGAGCATCGCTCTGGGGGGCAATGTGCTCACCGACGCTTTCGGCATTGTTGCCATGGTGGCCATGATGCCGCTGCTGTCCATTCAGGTGGTGGGCTTCTACTACCAGCTCAAGGCCAGGAAGGTCACTCAGGAGTTGGAGAGCTACGGCGACTGCGATATTATTGAACTGTGGGAGGAACCGGCATGAATTATGTGATCTCTATTGTGACGCCGGAGGCACTGCCGCGGCTGGAGAAGCTGACGCGGGAGCTGGAGCTGCCGCTGAACGTGACGCTCCACGGCCACGGCACGGCCATCCAGAGCGTGCTGGATTTTCTGGGCATTGAGTCCAACGAGAAGCGGGTGATGCTGTCGGCGGCCACGGAGGAAAAGACCCGCGCCTTTATCGACGGCCAGCGGGAGCGGCTGCATCTGGGCGTCCCCGGCCACGGCATTGTCATTGCCGTACCCATGAAAAGCGTAGGAGGAGGAAAGACCATGGAATTTTTGAAGGGTAACGAAACGGGCACGGGCAAATATACGCCCCAGCTCAGCTTTGCATATGAACTCATCGTCGTCATTGCCAGCGAGGGGCAGACGGAGCTGGTGATGGACGCCGCGCGGGCGGCGGGCGCTCGGGGCGGCACGGTGCTCCACGGCAAGGGCACCGGCGCCGAGCAGGTGAAGAAGTTCTACAACATTACCATTGCCGAGGAGAAGGAAGTGGTGCTCATTGTGGCCAAGACGGAGGAGAAGACGGAGATCATGCGCTCCATCCTGCAAAAGGCGGGGCCGGACACGCCGGCCAAGGCCATTGCTTTCTCCCTGCCCACCACAGAGGTGGCAGGCTTCGGCTTCCGGCGGGAAAACTGATAGGCCATATAAAAAACAAAGGTCTGCATCGAGAGATGCAGGCCTTTGCTGTTTGGAAGGCAGTCTGGGAAGGGGAATTTATTCTGTCAGATCACTTCACACTACAGGCACAAGAAGCTCATGGCCCATACAGGTGTCAGCAGGGCGGACACCGTGACCACAGGGTCGATAAACCCCATGATCAGACAGAGAAGAGTGGACAGGAAGAGCAGCGTCACCAGTATGGCGGCTGCCAACAGGAGGGGGGGCGCTGTGCAGCGGGTCAGCCGCGGTGCAGGATGGCGTCCATATCCTGCTCCGGCGCGGTGATGGGCTGGAGGCCGTAGGTGTCCACCAGCGTCTTCACCACGGTCTCCGACAGGAAGGCCGGCAGGGTGGGGCCGAGGTACATGTTCTTGATGCCGAGGCTCAGCAGCGTCAGGAGGATACACACGGCCTTCTGCTCGTACCACGACAGCACCAGCGTCAGGGGCAGGTCGTTCACGGTGCAGCCGAAGGCTTCCGCCAGCGCCAGCGCCACGCGGATGGCACTGTAGGCGTCGTTGCACTGGCCCATGTCCAGAATGCGGGGCAGGCCGCCTATTTCGCCCAAGTCCAAGTCGTTGAAGCGGTACTTGCCGCAGGCCAGCGTCAGCACAAGGCTGTCCATGGGGGTCTGCTTGACGAACTCGGTGTAGTAGTTGCGGCCGGGGTGGGCGCCATCGCAGCCGCCTACAAGGAAAATGTGCTTCACGGCGCCGGACCGGATGGCCTCGATGAGCTGGGGCGCCTGAGCGAGAACGGCGCTGTGGGCAAAGCCGGTGGTGAGCATGTGGCCGCCGTTGATGCCGCTCATGCTGCGGTCGTGCTCGTAGCCCCCCAGCGCCAGCGACTGCTGAATGAGGGGAGTGAAATCCTTGCGGTTCTGCTTGTCGCCGGAGATGTGCCGCAGCCCCTCGTAGCCCACCACGGAGGTGGTGTAGACGCGGTCTGCGTAGCTGGGGCGGGGCGGCATGAGGCAGTTGGTGGTAAAGAGCACCGGCGCGGGAATGTTTTCAAACTCTTTTTGCTGGCTCTGCCACGCGGTGCCGAAGTTGCCCGCCAGATGGGGGTATTTTTTAAGCGCCGGATAGCCGTGGGCAGGGAGCATCTCGCAGTGGGTATAGACGTTGATGCCCTTGCCGGCCGTCTGTTCCAGCAGCTGGTGCAGATCCTCCAGGTCGTGGCCGGACACCACGATGAAGGGGCCTTTTTTGATGTCGGTGTTCACCCGGGTGGGGACGGGGTCGCCGAAGGCGGAGGTGTTGGCGCTGTCCAGCAGCGCCATACATTGGAGATTCACCTGCCCGAACTCCATGATGAGCGCCAGCCACTGCTCCACGGTGTGGGGACGGTTCAGCTCGCACAGGCCCTTATAAAACCACGCCGTCACCTCGGGATCCTCGCGGCCGAGGTTCAGGCTGTGGTGGGCGTAGGCGGCCATGCCCTTCAGGCCGAAGAGAAGCGTGGAGCGGAGGGAAACGGTGTCGGTATCTCCCTTCCAAAGCTCCACAAGGGTTCCGTCCCAGCCGCCCAGCTCCTCCCGTTGGGCGATGACCCGCTCTGTGAAGCGGCGGATGGCGGCGCTATCAAAATTCACGTTGGTGAGGGTGGTGAACAGGCCGTCCATCAGCAGACGGTCGGCCTCCTTAGTGCGGCGGCCGCTTTTCTCGGACGCCAGAGCAAGGCGCATAAGCTCATAGATAAGCTCGTCTTGCAAATTGGCAGTTTCGGGCTGCTTGCCGCAGACCCCCGTGCGGACGCAGCCGGTGCCTCCGGCGGTCTGCTGACACTGAAAGCAAAACATTTCTGACATGGATCCTTCCCCCTGTTAAAATTTGGATGCCGGTTTATGGGCTATATGCCTTAGGATGTCCCAAAGAAACGCGAAATATAGCCGCGGACAGACGCAAAAAAGTCCCGAGACCACAGGCCCTCGGGACGTTTTCTTTTTTTGCGGCATCGACCGATCAATATAACACGCCGTATTTGGCGGCGAGGGGGGCGAGGACGGACTCGGGGAGGGCGCCTTCGTAGAGGGGGCGACCCTGATAGGCGCGGAGCGCAGCCTCCAGCACCTCGGCGTCGTCGCAGAGGATGCACAGGGGCTTTGTGAGCATGTACTGGCAGTCAGCCAGCAGCTCCACGTCCTCCCAGGTGGCGAGGCGGACGGCCACCATCACGTCGTCACTCTCCAGGGCGTCTGCAAGGTCGTCCTCCAGATCGGCGGTGACGGTGAGCACGCGGCCGTGGTGTGCGTCGGCGGGCAGATACGCCGGCAGTTTCTCGGTGGAGGCCGGCAGCAGGTCGCTGTGGAGCGGGGCGGGGGCTTTTATCTCGGCGTTTTTCAGCGCCGCTTGCAGGGCGGCGATGTGTTCAGCTGTGGTGCCGCAGCAGCCGCCAAATACGGCGACGCCGGCGTCAAGAAACTCGGGGATAAGCGCTACAAACTGCTCCGGCGTGCAGCTATACACGGCCTTGCCGTCCACGATCTCGGGCATACCGGCGTTGGGCTTGGCGATGAGGGGCACGCGGGCGTACTCCCGCAGCCGCCGCAGCTGGGGCAGCATTTCGGCGGGGCCTGCCGAGCAGTTCAGCCCGAAGGCGTCGATGCCCATACCCTGCAGAACGGTCAGGGCGGCGGTGACGTCCGTGCCGGAGAGGCTGCGGCCGTTTTCGTCGCAGGTGAAGGTGACGAAAATGGGCTTGTCGCTGACGCTGCGCACGGCCAGCACGGCGGCGCGGGCGTCGGAAAGCGTCATCATGGTCTCGATGACGAACAGGTCGACCCCCGCCTGCGCAAGACCGGCGGCCTGCTCGGTGTAGATGTCCACAAGCTCCTCAAAGGACGCCTCCCCCAGCGGCGAGAGGAACAGGCCGGTGGGGGACATGTCGCCGGCGACGAAGGCCTTGCCGGCGGCAGCTTTTTTCGACAGCTCCGCCAGACGGCGGTTATAGTCGGCGGTCTGGTTAAAAATGCCGTGCTCCTCCAGCTTGCGGCGATTTGCGCCGAAGCTGGGCGAATACAGGACGCTACTGCCGGCGCTCACATAGCCGGACTGGATGCCGAGGATGCTGTTGGGGTTCTCCAGCACCCACTGCTCGGCGCTGATGTCGCCCTTGTAGCCGCATTTTTGAAGCTCGGTGCCGGTGGCGCCGTCGAGAATGAGGGGAAACTTTATCTGCATGGTTCAGTCCTCCGTAGTATCAAAAGTTATATGATCCGTAAACGCCTCGGTGAATTCCCGCAGGCCGGACAGCTCAATGTACTGGCATTTTTCGGCGCAGGAGCGCAGCTCACAGCGCTTATTGGGGTCGATGGCGGCCATGGAGGCGCCGGCCAGGGAGGTGTTGCCCAGAGAGAACAGGCGCTGGGGCAGTATCTCGGGCAGAATGCCTATGGCCATGGCACTCTTGGGGTCAATGTAATTGCCGAAGCCGCCCGCCAGGCACACGCGGTCAAGCCGGCAAGCACGGAGACCGTGCCGGCGCAGCAGGACTTTGATCCCGCCTGCGACGGCGGCCTTTGCCAGCTGGAGACTGCGGACGTCGGCGGCGGTGAGGTATACCTTTTCCGTGAGATAAAATACGCCGTTGCCCTGCCCGTCGGGACGGATATGCCGCCGCAGATCCTCGGGCGCAAGCTCGGGCGGCAAGAGCCTGCCTCCGGCATCTATGCAGCCGAGGCGGAGCAGAACGGCCACAAGGTCAATAAGCCCCGAGCCGCACAGACCGGCGGCCTCCCCTGCGCCGACGACCTCATACAGAAAACCGCGGTCATAGCGCACATGGCTGACTGCTCCCTTCAGCGCCGGCATGCCGCAGCTTATGCCCGCCCCCTCAAAGGCAGGGCCTGAGGCGACGGCGCAGCAGGAGACTTTTCCGCCGCCCACCAGCGCCATTTCGCCGTTGGTGCCGATGTCGAGAAAAAGAGAATTTCCCTCGGCGCTGCACAGACCGGAGGCCAGCAGCCCCGCCGTTATGTCGCCGCCCACATAGCCGGCGACGCAGGGCGCATAATTAAGCTCCGCCCCCAGCAGCGTATCGCCCATTGGGTCGGCAAACAGCGTCTCGGGCTTAAAGGGCGCTGCGGCTATCGGGCGCACGGACAGTCCCGCAAAAATGTGCTGCATCACGGTGTTGCCCGCAAGAAAAACGCTGCGCAGCTCATCTTGCCCTCTGCCGCAGGCAGCAAGTGCTGCGAGAATAAGCTCCTCTGTTTGGCGGCGGATAATGGCCGACAGCTCATGCAGCCCGTTGGAGCTATCCATGGTGTAGCGGATGCGGCTGAGGACGTCGCCGCCGTAGGGTGCCTGGGCGTTCCAGGCGCTGCGGGTCGTCAGCTCGGCGGCGGTCTTCAGGTCGTAAAGGCGCACGGCGACGGTGGTGGTGCCGAGGTCAACGGCGGCGGCTATGCCCTCCTGCGCTCCGACAGGGGTGGGAGCGGCGACAGGGACAGTGGCGGTGAGAATGGCGCCGCCTGCCGTTTCGGGCAGCTCCACCACATCGCCCTCTGCGGGCGCGACGCGACAGGCAAGGCGCTGCACGCCGTTTATGCGCACGCGGCACTTGCCGCATTTGCCCTTGCCGCCGCAGGCTGCGGAGAGGGAGAAACCCGCGTTCCGTAGGGCGGCCAGCAGCGTTTCGCCGTCGGAAAAGACCACAGCCCGCCTTTTGCCGCCGCAGCGAACTTCGATGCTTGACACGGACATTCCCCCTTACTATAATGATTTTACTCTATATAAATTTTTAGCAGTCATCCACTGCTTTGTCAAGAGGTAGGACAGATATGACACGGCTTATGACCCTTGCGGCGGAAAACGGCTTTTCCCACTGGGTGGAGGTGAGCATGACGGCTCTCGTGCCCAGAGCCGATGTGCGGGACATGTGCCGCGCCGACCGCTGCGGAAAATACGGCGCCAGCTGGGCGTGTCCCCCGGGCTGCGGGACGCTGGAGCAGGC
>OMQS01000069.1 GCA_900313295.1 uncultured Eubacteriales bacterium | reverse complement strand
CGCGCCGAGATCTGGAACGCCGAGCGCTGGGCCAGAGAGGAAGCCATGGCCTTTGAGAGCGGTTCGCTGGAGCAGGCCATGGAAGAGATGGGGCTGTGAGCCATGGGATTTGACCGCAACGCGGCGTCGGACATGGCCTTCGGCCACAAGCCGGTGCTGCTGGAGGAGTGCCTGACGGCTCTGCACATCAAGCCCGACGGCGTCTATGTGGACGGCACGCTGGGACGGGCAGGCCACTCTGTTGAAATAGCAAAAAGACTGACGGGCGGTGGCCGGCTCATCTGTTTGGATCGGGACGAAACGGCCATCGCGGCGGCGAAAGTCCGCCTGGCGGACTATATGGATCGGGTGACGCTGGTGCACAGCAACTTCAGCCGCTTGGGCGAGGTGCTGGCAGAGCTGGGCGTTTCCGGCGCGGACGGGATGCTGTTTGACCTGGGCGTGTCCTCGCCGCAGCTGGACGAGGCGCAGCGGGGCTTTTCCTATATGCATGACGCTCCTTTGGACATGCGCATGGATCAGACGGCGGCGCTGACGGCGCGGGACGTGGTAAACGGCTGGAGCTATGAGGAGCTGCGGCGGATCCTCTTTGAATACGGCGAGGAGCGCTACGCACCGGCCATCGCCAAGGCCATCGTGCACCGGCGGCAGGAAGCGCCCATAGAAACCACCGGTCAGCTTGCGGAGATCATCCGGCAGGCCATGCCTGCGGCGGCTCTGCGGGAAAAGCAGCATCCGGCCAAGCGCAGCTTTCAGGCCATCCGCATCGCCGTGAACGACGAACTGGGGGAGCTGCCGCCCATGCTGAAGGCGGCGGCGGAACAGCTGCATACAGGCGGACGGCTGGCGGTCATCAGCTTTCATTCGCTGGAGGATCGCATCATCAAGAAAATCTTGCAGGAGCTGGCCACGGGCTGCACCTGCCCGCCGAATTTCCCCGTGTGCGTATGCGGGAAGAAGCCGAAAATGAAGCTCATCAGCCGCAAGCCCATTACGGCGGGGGAAGCAGAGCTTGTATATAATCCCCGTGCCCGCAGTGCCAAGCTGCGTGTGGCGGAGAAACTGTGAAGAAAGGACGAGGAGAGCTATGGCACAGAAATATGACCGGCGCAGATACGGATATACGGACGGATCTCTGGCGTATGATCTGGATGCCCTTGCCCGCGAGCGGGCGCTGGAGGAAGCCGGACGCGTGGAGGAAGATCGTCGGGAGCCTGCTGCGGCGCCCAGACGGCAGCCGGTGGCGCGCCCTGTGGCCAAGCTCTCTCCGCTGGTGCTGGCCTGCGCCGCTTTGCTGGCGGGTCTGGTGGTGGTGCTGCTCATGGGCTATGTGCGCCTGACGGAGGTCACGGCGGACATCACCCAGCTCAAGCGGGAGATGAGCCAGCAGGAGGAACGCCATGTGGC
This sequence comes from uncultured Eubacteriales bacterium, assembly GCA_900313295.1. Taxonomy (GTDB): domain Bacteria; phylum Bacillota; class Clostridia; order Oscillospirales; family Oscillospiraceae; genus Vescimonas. The sequence goes on along the minus strand of OMQS01000069.1, from coordinate 12,017 downwards.
GCTGCTGACCCAGTACGAAAAGACCTTCGATCTGGCCACGGTAAAGCGCGTGGCCGAGGAGGAGGGCATGAAAAAGCCCATCGGCGGTCAGGTGGAGTATCTGGAGCTGCCGGCCAGCGACAGCGCCGTGGTGTACCGCAGCGACGCGGGCACGGCGCTGGAGAGTATTGCGTCGGCCATCTCCGACGCAGCCAAAACCGTGGTGGAATATTTCCGCTGACCCGCCCCATATAGTAGGGATACAAAAGAGGAGTAAGAAGGGGACTTCTTGCTCCTTCCTTTGGTATAATAGACATGTTCTGTAAGCGCCTTTTCCCGCCGGAGAAAGACGGGACAGCAAAAAAAGAGGGTGCATTTTACCGGAAATCAAAGTATATAATTTCAGGGAAGGGAGCAGAAAAATGGACGCAAACAACGGCGGAATGAACCGCAAAAGCGAAAAAGTGCGCCGCGCCAATCGGGTCATTCAGAACCGCACCATGATCGTCATGGCGGTTTTAGGCGTGGTGGTGTTTATCGCGCTTTTCTTCAAGCTCTTTTCCCTGCAGATCCTGCGGCACGACGAGCTGGAGGCCAAGGCGCTGGATCAGCAGACCCGCAGCACGGAGGTCACGGCCACCCGCGGCACCATCTATGACCGCAACGGCAACATCATGGCCATTTCGGCCACGGCGGAAACGGTATTTTTGTCCCCGCTGGAGATAAACCGCGCGCTGAACGACAAGGATAAACCCGTGTCCTGGACCAAGGACAGCGTGGCGCAGAAGCTCTCGGAGATACTGGAGATCAACAAAGAGGGCATCCTGAAAAAAATGGAGCGCACAAACTCCCAGTACGAGGTGCTGAAGCTGCGGGTGGAGGAGGATGTGGCCAATCAGATCCGCAGCTATATCAATGACGAGGGCGTGCAGGGCGTGTACATGGTCACCGATGCCAAGCGCTACTACCCCTATTCCACCCTTGCCTCCCAGATCATCGGCTTCGTGGGCACGGATAATTACGGCCTGTACGGGCTGGAGGCGCGGTATAACAGCATTCTGGACGGCCAGACGGGTCTGGTGGTGTCCAGCAAGGACAACGCGGGCAACGACATGCCCTACGGCTATGAGCAGTATTACAAGGCCGAGAACGGCAGCGACATCGTGCTGACGCTGGACGCTACGGTGCAGTACTATGTGGAAAAGGCGCTGGCGGAGATGGTGAACTCCACCCAGGCGGCTAACGGCGCCACGGGCATCGTGATGGACGTGGAGACCGGCGCCATTCTGGCCATGGCCTCCAACCCCAGCTACGACCTCAACGACCCCTCGGCGGTCTATGACGGGATCGTGGCGGAAATGGTGAAAAACGGCAAGCTGGATCTGGCGGGGGCGCAGCTGCGTCAGTGGCGCAACAAGGCCATCAACGACACCTATGAGCCTGGCTCCACCTTCAAGGCGCTGACGCTGGCGGCGGCGCTGGAGGAGGGCGTCATTGACGAGAACACCACCTTTGACTGCAGCGGCGCCATCCGCGTGCTGGACGCCACCATCCGCTGCAGCAACCGCGGCGGCCACGGCCACCAGACGCTGGAGCAGACAACGGGAAACTCCTGCAACCCCGCCTTCATCACCTACGGCCTGCGGCTGGGTAAAGAAAAATTCTATCAGTACATGAAGGATTTCGGCCTGATCGACGGCTGCGGCATTGATCTGGACGGCGAGGCCACAGGCATTTTCGCCCCGCTGGAATCGGCCTCGGAGCTGGATCTGGCCTGCTACGCCTTCGGCCAGAACTTCAATACCACCCCTGTAGCGCTCATCGCGGCGCAGGCGGCCACTGTCAACGGCGGCTACCTCCACACCCCCTATGTGGTGGAGCGCGTGGTGGACAGCAGCGGCAATGTTATTTCCAGCCATGATACCACGCCCGTGCGGCAGGTCATCAGCGAGGACACCTCCGCCATCGTGCGGCGGTGCCTGGAGTACGTGGTGGCCTCCGGCACGGGGCGCAACGGCCAGGTCAGCGGCTACCGCATCGGCGGCAAGACCGGCACGGCGGATAAAGGCCAGACCGGCGAAACGGTGCTTTCCTTCATGTGCTTCGCGCCGGCGGATGATCCCAAGTATATCATGCTGCTGACGCTGGATACCCCCTCCGGCACCGGTCGGGGCGGCGGCGGCACCGTGGCGCCCTATGCCAGCCGGATCATGGCGGAGATCCTGCCCTATCTGGGCGTGGAGCCGTCCTACACGGCGGAGGAGCTGCTGGGCGCGGACACGTCGGTATACCATGTGGTGGGTCTTTCCGTGGAGGAGGCGCAGGCGAAGCTGAAGGCCAAGGGCTTCTCCGTGAAGGTCATCGGCGACGGCGACACGGTCACTGCTCAGACGCCGGAAGGCGGCACGGTGATCCCCGGCAAGTCGCGGGTGATCCTCTACGCCGGCGCAGAAAAGCCGGATACCCTCTGCACGGTGCCGTCCCTTGTGGGCATGTCCCCCAGCGAGGCCAATTTAGCGGTGAGCAACGCGGGACTCCTGCTGCGCTTCACCGGCACCACGGACAGCGGCGCCGGCAGCGTGCGGGTTATCAACCAGTCAGAGGCCGCCGGCACCAAGGTGAAGGCGGGCACGGTCATCTCCGCCCAGCTCAGCGACAGCGGCGTGACGGATTAAAATACAAAAGCTGCTCTCCGGCAGGCATTCCGCAAAAGAAAACAAAGGCAATTTCTGAAAAAGCTGAAGTGTTGTTTTGCGGTGGAAAGGAGAATGCCGGATGCGTTTGCGGGAGCTGCTGGAGGGGATCGAGGTCGTTTCGCTGACCATCCCGCCGGACATGGAGATCACACAGGTGTGCGCGGACTCCCGCGCGGTTCAAAAAGGAAGCTTGTTTGTGGCGGTGAACGGCACAAGGTGCGACGGGGAACGCTATGTGACCCAGGCCATGGCGGCCGGTGCTGCTGGCGTGGTGTGCGAGGGCGAGAGCAGCGTTCCCTGCGTGCGGGTGCGCGATGCGCGCTCGGCGCTGAGCCGGCTGGCATGCAGCTGGTATGGCCACCCCGCGAAAAAGCTGACGGTGCTGGGCGTCACCGGCACCAACGGAAAAACCACCGTGACCCACCTCCTGCGGCATATCCTGCGCCGGACGGGGCTAAAGACCGGCCTCATCGGCACGGTGGAGAATCTCGTGGAGGAGCAGGCTTTTCCTGCGCAGCGCACCACGCCGGACGCCCTGCAGCTGCAGCGGCTGCTTGCGCAGATGGCAGAGGCCGGCTGCACCCACGCGGTGATGGAGGTCTCCTCCCATGCGCTGGTGCAGCATCGGGTAGACGGCATCGGCTTTGCCGTTGGCATTTTTACCAACCTCACCGAGGATCATTTGGACTACCACGGCACCATGGACAGCTACTGCGACGCCAAGGCCAGACTGTTTCGCATGAGCCGAGCGGCGGTGTGCAACGCCGACGACCCGTGGACGGAGCGGCTGCTTGCCGGCACGTCCTGCCGGACGGTTCTTTACGGCCTCCATGCCCCCTGCGACCTGTGGGCGGAGGACATTGTGCTCCGCGACAGGAGCGCCGCATTCACGGCCTGCTCGGCGCAGGAGCGCGCGGCGGTGCGCCTGCGTGTGCCGGGGCTGTTTTCGGTGTATAATACACTGGCGGCCATGGCGGCCTGCGGGGCGCTGGGCATTCCCCTCAAGACCTGCGCCGAAGCGCTGGCGGATTTTGGCGGCGTGAAGGGACGCATGGAGGTGGTGCCCACGCCGGAGAAGCCCTACACCGTGCTCATCGACTATGCCCATACGCCGGACGCGCTGGAAAACGTGCTGAAAACCGTGCGGGGCTTTGCAAAAGGCCGTCTGATCGCGGTATTCGGCTGTGGCGGCGACCGCGAAAAGGAAAAAAGACCCCTTATGGGGCGTATAGCCGCGGAGCTTGCGGACGTTGCCGTGGTCACCAGCGATAATCCCCGCAGCGAGGAGCCTATGGCCATCATACAGGATATTTTGACGGGTATTGCCCCCACGGGGAAAAAGAGTATAATAGAACCGGATCGACGGGCGGCCATCGCGCTGGCCATGAAACAGGCCGGAGCGGGCGACGTCATCATCCTTTGCGGCAAGGGGCACGAAACCTATCAGGAGATCGGCGGCAGAATGCTCCCCATGGACGAGCGGGAGATCGTGCAAGCCCTGCTGTGATACCACAACAAAAGAGCCCTCCATCGGGGCGGAAAGAGGAAAAAAATATGATCCTTCAAGTGATTTTGGCCTGCGTGCTGTGTTTTGCCATCACGGCTGTGGCCGGCAAGCTGCTTATTCCCGAGCTTATCAAGCTCAAGGCCGGCCAGAGCATCAAGGAGGTCGGTCCCACCTGGCACATGACCAAGCAGGGCACACCCACCATGGGCGGGCTTATGTTCATCATCGGCATCGGCATCACCGTGGTGGCTTTGGGCTGGAAGGGCATGATAAACGGCGACTTCACCCATATTTATGTCTATCTTTTCGCCCTGATCTTCGGCGTCATCGGCTATATTGACGACTATCAGAAGGTGAAGCACCACCGCAACACCGGCCTCACCGCCATTCAGAAATTCGTTTTGCAGCTGGCGGCGGCAGTGGCATTTTTGTGCCTGCTGCGGGCGGAGGGGCATCTCAGCCCCAACCTGTATATCCCGTTTTTCAACACCTATGTGGTCATCAACTGGGTGGTCTACATGATCCTGGCGGCCTTCATCATCGTGGGCACGGTGAACTCCGTGAACATCACCGACGGGCTGGACGGCCTGTCCTCCAGCGTCACGGTGCCGGTGGCGGTGTTCTTCGCCGTGCTGGGTGTGGTGTGGAAGGGCTTTCCGCAGCTGGGCATCTTCGGCGGCGCCATGGTGGGCGGCCTGCTGGCGTTTTTGCTGTATAACCACTATCCGGCCAAGGTGTTCATGGGCGATACCGGCTCGCTGTTTCTGGGCGGCGCCGTGGCGGCGCTGGCCTTTGCCTACGACATGCCCCTTGTGCTGATCCCCGTGGGCATCGTGTATATCTGCGAAACCATGTCCGACATTCTGCAGGTGGGCTATTTTAAGCTCACCCACGGCAAGCGCATTTTCAAAATGGCGCCCCTGCACCATCATTTTGAGATGTGCGGCTGGAAGGAGACCAAGATCGTGGCGGTGTTCGCGGCGGTGAGCACCATCTTCTGTGCGCTGGCCTATCTGGGCGTGATGAACCGCTTCGCCTACTGATCTTTAAGAAAAAATAAGCAAGGAATAAGCAAGGGAAAGGAGGAGAGAGCCGTGCAGCAGACAACCGAAAAGTGCCGTCCGGCGTCCGCGCGGACGAATACCCGCCGCCCGCCGCAGACTTCCTCCGGCAGCAAGCCGTGGTTTGTGGGCGGCCAGATGGATCTCCCGTTCCTGCTTCTGACGCTTCTTTTAACGGTGATGGGGCTGGTGATGCTGTTTTCCGCCAGCTTCCCCTCCGCCAACTATGAGACCGGCGACCCCACCTTCTACCTCAAGCGGCAGGGATTGTTCGCCCTGCTGGGTCTGGCGGCCATGGTGGTCATGAGCCGCATGAACTATCAGAAGCTGCGCCGCTATTCCGTGCTGCTGGTGGGCATATCCCTGTTTCTTCTGCTGCTGGTGCTGGTGCCCGGCCTGGGCATCAACGAAAACGGCGCCACCCGCTGGCTGGGGAAAAAGGGCGTGCTGACCTTCCAGCCCTCGGAGATCGCCAAGCTGGCGGTGATCGTGTTCTTTGCCGACAGCATATCCAAAAAGAAAAACCTGATGGAGACCTTCAAGTACGGCATCCGCCCGTATTTGCTGCTCTTGGTGTTTTATGCGGTGCTTATGCTGCTGGAGCCGCACCTGTCCGGCACCATCCTCATCGTGGGCACGGGCGTCGTGCTGATAATCGTGGGCGGCATCAATAAAAAATGGGCCATCGGCAGCATCGGCGCCGTGGCGGCAGTAGGCTTTGCCTATGTAAAACTGGTGGAAACCGGCGTCATTTCTTACGGCGCAAGCCGCATTGAAATGTGGAAAAATCCGTTTGTAGACCCGCTGAAAGACGGCTATCAGCTGAGCCAGAGCCTCATCACCATCGGCTCCGGCGGCCTCACCGGCGTGGGGCTGGGCAAGAGCCGGCAGAAGTTTTTGTACCTGCCGGAGGAGCACAACGACTTCATCTTTGCCGTGGTGTGCGAGGAGCTGGGGCTTATCGGCGCAACGCTTGTGATGCTGGTGTTTGCGCTGCTGATCCTGCGGGGGTTCTGGATCGCCCTGCAGGCGCGGGATCGCTTCGGCGCGCTGCTGGTGGTGGGCATCATGACCCAGATCGGCCTGCAGACGTTCTTCAACATTGCAGTGGTCTCCGGACTTGTGCCCACCACGGGCATCTCCCTGCCGTTTTTCAGCTACGGCGGCACAGCGCTTGCATTGCAGCTGTTTGAAATGGGCATTGTATTGAGTGTATCCCGACAGATCCCAGCCCCCAAGGGCGGATAAGAGGAGGCGGCTATGAAAGTGATTTTTACCTGCGGCGGCACGGCGGGTCATGTGAATCCGGCGCTGGCGCTGGCGGGCTATATGAAAAAGAAGGATCCCACGGTGGAGATCCTGTTTGTGGGCACGCCCCGCGGCATGGAGCGCGGCCTTGTGGCCAAGGCGGGCTATGACTATCGGGGCATCGAGGTGGGCGGCTTTGACCGCCGGTTAAGCCTCCACAGCCTGCGACACAACCTGAAAAGCGCCGCAGACCTCCTGATCCTGCGGCGCAGAGCCGACGAGATCCTGCGGGAGTTTCCGGCGGATCTGGTGGTGGGCACCGGCGGCTATGCCAGCTACCCCATGGTGAAGTACGCCGCCCTGCGGGGCATCCCCACGGCGGTGCACGAGGCCAACATGATCCCCGGCCTCACCACCCAGATGCTGGAAAAGCACGCAAGCCGCATCATGGTGGGCTTTGAGGAGTGCCGCACGCTCTATAAGCACCCCGAGCGCATCGTAGTCACCGGCACGCCGGTGCGGGGCGACTTTTTTGAAAAGACCCATGACGAGGCCAAGGCCGCTCTGGGCATAGAGCCGGAGGAGCCGCTGGTGGTGTCCTTCTGGGGCAGCCTGGGCGCCAGCACCATGAACCGGCAGATGTTGGATTTCTTTGAAAAGGAAAAAGAGGACGGGTATCCCTTCCGCCATATCCACGCCGTGGGCAGCGGCAGCTGGGACTGGATGCAGCAGGAGCTGCAGGCTCGCGGGCTGACGCAGGATCCCCGTCTGGACGTGCGGCAGTATATCTATGACATGGCGGTGGTGATGCGGGCTGCGGATCTGGTGATCTGCCGCGCCGGCGCCTCCACCATCAGCGAAATAACGGCGCTGGCGGTGCCGACCATCATCGTCCCGTCGCCGTATGTGGCCAATAACCATCAGGAGAAAAACGCCCGTATTCTGGCGCAGCACGGCGGCGCCTGCCTCATCCGCGAGGAGGAGAGCAGCGGGGAAAAGCTCTACCGCACCGCCCGTGACATTCTCGCCAGCCCCACCCGTCGGGATTCCATGAGCCACGGCATGGCGGAGCTGGGCATTCTGGATGCCACGGAGCGCATTTATAACACCGTCATGGAGCTGGTGAAGTAACCAATACACCCCCTCCGGCATAGGATGGCGTACATTCTATGGAGGACGGGGGAGGAATATGAGCGTCATTTTGGTGGAGGGCGGGAGAAGGCTCTCCGGCGCGGTGACGGTGCAGGGAGCGAAAAACAGCGTGCTGCCCATACTGGCGGCCACGGTGCTCTCCGGCGGCGTCTGCTGCGTGAAAGGGTGTCCCGACCTCAGTGACGTGGACACGGCGGCGCAGATCATCCGTCATCTGGGCGGAGAAGTCCGGCGGGAAGGGGCGGCTCTCGTGGTGGATACCCGCTGCATCAGCCGCTGTGAAATACCCGAGGAGCTTATGCGGCGGATGCGATCGTCGGTGATGTTTCTCGGGGCGATCCTCGGCCGCTGCGGCGAGGCGGTGTGCTCCCATCCGGGCGGCTGCGAGCTGGGGCCGAGACCCATTGATCTGCATCTGCACGCCCTGCGCACGCTGGGGGCGGAGATACGGGAGGAAAACGGCCGGCTCCTTTGTCGGGGCGGTGCCCTGCGCGGGGCGGAGATATTTTTACATATTCCCAGCGTGGGCGCCACGGAAAACGCCATGCTGGCGGCCTGCGCCGCCGAGGGAACCACCATCATCTCCAACGCCGCCCGAGAGCCGGAGATCGTGGAGCTGCAAGATTTTCTGCGCGCCATGGGCGCCTGCGTACAGGGCGCTGGCAGCGCCACCGTAGTGGTGGAGGGGCGGAAAAAACTTCATGGCTGCGTTCATCGGGTGCGGCCGGATCGCATCGTGGCTGCCACCTATCTCTGCGCGGCGGCAGCGTCCGGCGGCTGCATATACCTGCGTCGGGCGGACTACCGGCAGATGGCGGCGGTGCTGTGCGTGCTGCGGCAGAGCGGCTGCGACATCCGCAGCGACGGCTGCGGCATTAGGATCAAAAGCGACGGCTGCCTGCGGGCGGTGCCGCCGGTGCGCACCTCGCCCTATCCGGGCTTTCCCACGGACGATCAGGCCATTATGATGGCGGCGCTGCTGCGAAGCAGAGGGTCGACGGTTTTTGTGGAAAATTTGTTTTCCGACCGCTATCGTCATGTGCCGCAGCTGCGGAAGCTGGGTGCCCAGATCCGCACAGAGGGGCAAACGGCCATCGTTACCGGAGCGGAGAAGCTCCATGGCGCAGCGGTGCAGGCCACCGATCTGCGGGGCGGCGCGGCGCTGGTGGTGGCGGGTCTGCAGGCGGAGGGCGTCACGCAGGTGGATCGGATCGAGCATATCGAGCGGGGATACGCCGACATAGTGGGTGATCTATCAGGCTTGGGAGCCCGCATATACAGGGAAGAATAACGGAAAGTTGAGGAGTCACATGGCCGGACGAAACAGGCGCAGACGCAGAAAAAGAAAAGGGAGCTTTTCCTTTTTATATAAACTGCTGATGTTTTTTGTCATCTGCGGCGCCATTGTGGCGGCCATGGCTGTGTTTTTCAAGGTGGACTCCATCGAGGTCACCGGCAACAGCCGCTACACGCCGGAGGAGATCGCAGACAGCGGGAACATCCATGTGGGGGACAATATGTTCCTCATCAATAAATTCAAGGCGGCGGAGGCCATCACCCAAAAGCTGCCCTACATCTCCAGCGTGCGCATCAGCCGCAAGCTGCCGGACACTCTCTGCATCCGGGTGGAGGAAAACGGCGCCCTCTGCGCCATTGAGGCCTCCGGCGGCGACTGGCTTTTGAGCAGCACCGGCAAGCTGGTGGAGCGCGCGGCAGCCGGCGAGGAAGCCACCCACATCACCGGCCTGACGCCTATTGATCCGGAGCAGGGCAAGGCGCTGCAGGTGGCGCCGGAGCAGACGGCCGCTAAGGAGAGCCTGTTGCTGCTGCTCTCGGCGCTGGAAAGCCGAGGCACGCTGCGGCGCTGCGACAGCATCGACCTCAGCGGCAGCGACGAGATTGTCATTCGCTTTGACGGACGTTTTGACGTGCTTATGCCGTGGGACGCGGACTTCGGCTACAAGCTGGACTGCCTGCTGGCCGTGGTGGACACAAAGCTGGAGGCCAACGAAAAAGGCACCATAGACCTCACCCGCAGAGAGGTGCGCTTCATCCCGGCATAAACTTTTCGGGGAAAATGACGGGGAATACTTGACCCAAGGACAAAACTGTAATAAAATAAACATGGTATAGCAGCAGAAAATGCATTCTTTATACGGATGATAAAACTGCCATTTCACACAGTCTGCAGCAGGAGGATAAGACATGGCATTTGCAATGGATACGGGAGTGGAGAACGTCGTCAGCATCAAGGTCATCGGCGTAGGCGGCGGCGGCAATAATGTAGTCAATCGCATGGTCAAAGACGGCATCAAGGGCGTCGATTTTGTGGCCGTGAACACGGATAAGCAGGCGCTGAATTCTTCTGCGGCAAGCTATAAGATCCAGATCGGCGAGAAGCTCACCGGCGGCAAGGGCGCAGGCTCCAACCCCGAGGTGGGGCGCAAGGCCGCCGAGGAGAGCCGCAACCAGCTGGCCAAGGCGCTGGAGAACACCGACATGGTGTTCGTCACCGCCGGCATGGGCGGCGGCACCGGCACCGGCGCTGCTCCTGTGGTGGCGGAGGCTGCCAGAGAGCAGGGCATCCTCACCGTGGGCGTGGTGACAAAGCCCTTCGGCTTTGAGGGGCGCAAGCGCATGACGCAGGCGGAGCAGGGCATCGAAGACCTGCGGGGCAAGGTGGATTCCCTCGTCATCATCCCCAACGAGCGGCTGAAATACGCCACCGACCAGAAGATCACCTTTGCCAACGCCTTTGAGATCGCAGACGACGTGCTGCGGCAGGCGGTGGTGAGCATTTCCGACCTCATCCGCGACACCGGCTTCATCAATCTGGACTTTGCCGATGTCACCGCCGTGATGAAGGATGCGGGTCTTGCCCACATGGGCGTGGGTCGCGCCGCCGGCAAGGGCAAGGCCGAGGAGGCCGCCCGCATGGCCATTTCCAGCCCCCTGCTGGAAACCAGCATTCAGGGCGCCAAGGGCGTGCTCATCAACGTCACCGGCTCCGTGGACATCGGTCTGGAGGAGGTGGAGCAGGCTGCCACGCTGGTGCAGGAGGCCGTGCATCCCGATGCGCTGACCATCTTCGGCGCCACGTTTGATGAAAATCTGGATGACGAGATTCGGGTCACCGTCATCGCCACCGGCTTTGCCGAGCCCGACGAAGTGGCGCAGATCTCTACCCCTGTGGCCGGAAAGGCGGCGCAGGAGCAGCCCGCGGAGCAGGAGACCTCCGCCGAGGAGGAAGAGCAGCTTCGCCAGGAGCAGACCAGCTTCGACGATATTCTCAAGATTTTTGAGAGAAATTAACAAAAAATCCAATATTTTTCAAAGCGGTCGGCAGCGATGTCGGCCGCTTGTTTTTATGAGATCAGCCACAAATTGCCGCTCATTTTTCTGCGGCGGCGGCACAAAGTAAACGTTGTCGTCGACGACAAGAAAAAAGAAAAAGCGAGGGGTGGCTGCATGTATGAAACCAAAAGCAAATCCCTTCTTGGGCGGGCGGCAGCTCTGTGCGCTGCGGTTTTGCTGGCGCTTACAACCTGCGTACAGGGCGCTTACGCTCAGGAGAAAACCGTGATCCCCCTGGGACAGGCGGTGGGCATCAAGCTCTTTGCCGACGGCGTGCTGGTGGTGGACGTGTCAGCGCTGGAGGGCGTCAGCGGCAAAAGTCCTGCGCAAAAATGCGGCATTAAGGAGGGCGACCTGCTTTTAACTTTTAATGAGCAGAAGATCGGCTCCACGGAGCATTTGCAGGAAATGCTGCGGCAAAACGGCGAAAAAACGGCTCGTCTGACCCTGCAGCGCGGGCAGGAGTATAAAACGGTGGACATCACGCCTGCCTGCACCGCTGACGGCAGCGTGCGGCTGGGCGCGTGGATCCGCGACAGCATGGCCGGTATCGGCACCATGACCTATTATGACCCCGAGAGCGGCAGCTTCGGCGCCCTGGGCCACGGCATCACCGATGTGGACACGGCGCAGCTCATGAGCCTTGGCTCCGGCTCCATCATGGAAACCACCGTGAAAGCGGTAAAGAAGGGCGAAAAGGGCGACCCCGGCGAGCTGAAGGGAGATTTTACCGTCCAGCGGGATGTGGGCACCGTAACGGTGAACAGTGACGGCGGCATCTTCGGCACCGTGTCCGACGCCAGCTTTCCTGTCCAGAGCGAGGCTGTGCCCGTGGCCTCAGCGGACGAAGTGACCACCGGCAGGGCTGTGATCCGCACCACCGTTTGCGGCGATGAGATCCGAGAGTATGAGGTGCAGATCGTGAAGGTGTACCGCGACGAGGACTCCACCCGCAACCTGCTGCTGCGCATCACGGATCCGGAGCTGCTGCAGACCACCGGCGGCATCGTGCAGGGCATG
>OMQS01000046.1 GCA_900313295.1 uncultured Eubacteriales bacterium | reverse complement strand
GGACATGGCCTGCGGCGCCATTGGTATCGGCGAGATCACCACGATCCCCACAGCTCCCGCCGTGGCCGGCGCTTACTTCGCCTTGGACGGCGAAATGCGTTGCAGCCTGCCGCTTATGAAGACGCCCTACGAGCGTCCCAAGATGCCCCGCTACTGGTGGTAAACGAAGAAAATGCGCCCGATTCTTTCGGGCGCATTTTATGAGGAGCTATGAAATGAAGAAACATATTTTGATCAGCGGAGAAAAGGGTGTGGGCAAGTCCACGCTGATACGGCGGCTGCTGGAAGCGGCCGACCTGACTGTAGGCGGTTTTTACACAAAGATGGACGAAAGCCCAAAGGAAGTAATGCATCCAATTTACATTTACCCAGCAAAACAGCCTATTACAGAGAGAAAAAGACTACAAAAAAACCTAATCGGACGCTGCGGAGAATTCGGTCGGCGAAAGGAGAGCTTCCCAGCCGTGTTCGACACGCTGGGCAGGGAGTATCTGGAAGATACGCAGGGCTGCCAGGTCATCGTTATGGATGAGCTGGGGTTCATGGAGTCGGAAGCGTATGCGTTCCGCAGCGCCGTGCTGCGGGCGCTGGACAGCGACGTGCCGGTGCTGGCCGCCGTGAAGGATAAGCAGGGGGTGCCGTTTTTGCAGCAGGTGCGCCAGCACCCGCAGGCGGAGGTTTTCGCCATCAACGCCGAGAACAGGGAGGAGCTGTTTGCTCGGCTGCTGCCCCTTGTGAAAGACTGGAAGCGCAATGCATAAATTAAAAGCCCTGCTCGAATAGAGCAGGGCTTCTGTTTGTCCTGAAATCAGATCGCTCTGGTTACTTTACCGGAACGCAGGCACCGGGTACAAACATATACATGGCGGGGCGTGCCGTTGATGATCGCCTTAACACGCTTGACATTGGGCTTCCAAGGACGATTGGAACGCCGATGAGAGTGGGAAACCTTAATACCAAAGGTCACACCCTTGTCGCAAAATTCGCACTTAGCCATCCGTTGCACCTCCTTGCTGTATATGACTTACTGCTTTGCTTTCGCAAGCATTTGATAGTTTAACAGATGTCACAGAAAAAAGCAAGTACTTTTGACAAAAAAATGAAAAAAATTCAGAACGCAGGAAACTATTGCTTCACGGGGCGCTTTAGGCTATAATATATTATTAATATTAGTGAAAATGGGGAAAATTTTTGTGGCCGACGGGTTGAGCCCGACGAGCGGAAAGGATATACCATGGAAAAAGTCAAGCGCACACCGGCAAGTCTTCCGGAGCTGGTGAAGGAGTTCAATATGGAGATCCTGACAAAGGCTCCCAACTTCGCCACCCAGACCGTGACCATTTCGGATGTGAACCGTCCCGCTTTGCAGTTGGTGGGGTTTTATGAGTACTTCGAACCCATCCGCCTGCAAATTTTGGGCAAAGCTGAGATGGTGTTCCTCCAGGGTATGACCACCGAGCGTCGCCGAAAAGTGCTGGAGGATCTGCTGCGCTGCGAGATACCTGCCCTCATCATCGCCAGGAATATGGAGGTGCCGCCGGAGCTGCTGGAGCTGGCGGAAAAGCATGGTCGTACCCTGCTGCGCATCGACCGCAAGACCGTGGATGCCACCAGCGAGATTATCGACTATCTCAACAAAATGCTGGCGCCGCAGATTACCCGCCACGGCGTGCTGATGAACATCAACGGCCAGGGCGTGCTGCTGCTGGGCGACTCCGGCATCGGAAAAAGCGAAACGGCTATCGAGCTGCTCAAGCGCGGCCACCGTCTGGTGGCAGACGACGCCGTGGAGATCCGCCGCATTTCCACCTCGCTCTACGGCACGGCGCCGGAGCTTATTCAGCACTACATGGAGATACGGGGCGTAGGCGTCGTGGACGTGCAGCAGCTTTTCGGCATGGGTGCCGTGCAGTTTGACACGGAGATCGACCTGGTGATCCAGTTGGAGCAGTGGCAGGACGGCAAGTTCTACGACCGCCTGGGTCTGGGTGAGGAGACCTACGAAATGCTGGGCGTGAAGCTGCCGTACAT
>OMQS01000087.1 GCA_900313295.1 uncultured Eubacteriales bacterium | reverse complement strand
GCGGCCTCGTCCTCGTAGGGCAGCCCTGTGATGAGGCTGGTGCGCAGCACAAGTTCGGGGATGCGGCTGCGGAGCTTTGCAAACAGCTCGTGCAGCCCCGCCTTGGTCTCCCGCCGGCGCATGGCCTGCAGAACGGCATCGTTGCAGTGCTGGATGGGGATGTCCATATAGTTGCAAATTTTCGGCTCGGAGGCGATGGTGTCGATCAGCTCGTCGGTGATGCTGTCGGGGTAGAGGTAGTGCAGGCGGATCCAGTGGAAGTCCAGCTTGCACAGCTCCCGCAGCAGCTCCGGCAGCTTTTTCTCCTTATAAAGATCCACGCCGTAGCGGGTGATGTCCTGCGCGATGACGATGCACTCCTTCACGCCGCCGTCCGCCAGCGCCTTGGCCTCGGCCAGAACGTCCTCCATCCGGCGGCTGCGGTACTTGCCCCGCAGGGAGGGAATGACGCAGTAGGCGCAGCGGTTGCTGCACCCCTCGGCGATGCGGAGGTAGGCGTAGTGCATGGGAGTGGAGATGACCCGCGGCAGCTCCTCCACAGGGGCGTTTATGTCGGTAAAATGGCTGTAAGCCTGTCCGGCGGCCACCTTTTCCACGGCGGAAACGATGTCGCCGTAGCTGCCGGTGCCCATGATGCCGTCCACCTCCGGAAGCTCCTCCAGAAGCTCCGCCTGATAACGCTGACTCAGGCAGCCGGTGACCAGAATTTTGCCCACCTGCCCCGCTGCCTTCAGCTCCGCCACAGACAAAATCGTCTCAATAGCCTCCAGCTTGGCGCTGTCGATGAAGCCGCAGGTGTTCACCACCACCACATCGCTGCCGGCGCAGTCCTCCTGCACCGTCATGCCCGCTTGCAGGCAAAGCGCCATCATTTGCTCGGTGTTCACCCGATTTTTGTCACATCCCAAGGATATAAATGAAACGATCACGGCTAAATTTCCTCTTACTCTAAGGTTTCGTTCTCTAAGGCTTCCGCCTCCAGCCGGCGGAAAACCGGCTCTATCTCCTGCCACGAAAAGCCCCGCCGCTGCAAGGCGGCAGACAGTTTGCGCAGCCGCTCTTTGTCAGGCTGTTTGCCCTTACACTTGCTCTGCACGAAGCATTCCACGGCTTCCTCCGCCGGCGGCAGCTGTAAAAGCAGCTCCTCCCACAGCTCGCGGGGCACGCCGCGGCGGCTCAGCTCCTGCCGGACGCGGCCGGCGCCGTAGCCTGCGGCGCCGTAGTGCCGGACGATGGCCAGCCCGTAGGCTGCCTCGTCCACGGCGCCCAAGTCCTCCAGCCAGAGAGCGGTGTCCTCCGCCGCTTCGCGGTCGCCGCCGCGGCGGGTGAGATGCTCCACCACCTGTTTTTTCGACAGCATCCGGCTGCCGGTGAGGCGGGCGCCCCGCGCCTTCATCTCGGAAACGGCGGCAGATTTTTTGATTTCCTCCAAAAGCTCCGCCGTCAGCTCCCCATCGGGGCGTAGGTCATAGCGCAGCAGCTCATTTTCGGTTATTTTCAGCAGCTCGCCGCCCTCCAAAAACACCAGAACGCGGTCTTTTTTATGCTTGGACGGCTCTATGCGCTCAATCCGCATCGTCGAAATCGTCCGCCGCCACGTCCACCGCGCGGCCGGCGGCGCGGGCAGCCACCTTGGACTGGTTGCTCATGAGCTTGTGGAAGTTCCTGCGGATGTCCTCCTCCAGCGCGTCGCACACGTCGGGATGATCCGTCAGGTACTGCTTGGCGGCGTCGCGCCCCTGCCCCATGCGCACCTCGCCCATACTGAACCAGGAGCCGCTCTTCTGAATGAGATCCAGCTTCACGCCCAGATCCAGAATTTCGCCGGTGCGGCTGATGCCCTCGCCGTACATAATGTCGAACTCCGCCTCGCGGAAGGGGGGCGCCACCTTGTTTTTCACCACCTTGGCGCGGGTGCGGTTGCCGATCATCTCGCCGCCGGCCTTGAGGGTCTCCACGCGCCGCACGTCGATGCGCACGGAGGCATAGAACTTCAGGGCGCGGCCGCCGGTGGTGACCTCGGGATTGCCGTACATCACGCCCACCTTTTCGCGCAGCTGGTTGATGAAAATGACCACGGTGTTGGTCTTGGCGATGACGCCGGTGAGCTTGCGCAGCGCCTGGCTCATCAGACGCGCAATGACGCCGACGGAGCTGTCGCCCATCTCGCCCTCGAGCTCGCTGCGGGGCAGGAGCGC
>OMQS01000086.1 GCA_900313295.1 uncultured Eubacteriales bacterium | reverse complement strand
GGCGTGGCGCTGGGTATTGGAGTTCTCGGCGCGGAAGGTGGGGCCGAAGGTGTACACATCGCCGAAGGCCATGGCGAAGTTCTCGGCGTTGAGCTGGCCGGACACGGTGAGACTGGTCTTCTTGCCGAAAAAGTCTTGGGAGTAGTCCACCTGCCCGTCCTCGGTGCGGGGCACGTTGTTCAGATCCAGCGTGGTCACCTGGAACATCTCGCCGGCACCCTCGCAGTCGGACCCGGTGATGATGGGGGTCTGCACATAGACAAAGCCGCGATTCTGGAAGAACTCGTGCACGGCGTAGGCCGCCACGGAGCGCACGCGGAAGGTGGCGGAGAACAGGTTGGTGCGGGGGCGCAGGTGCTGAATGGTGCGCAGGAACTCCACGCTGTGGCGCTTTTTCTGCAAGGGATAGTCCGGCGCGGACTTGCCCTCCACCTCCACAGAGGCAGCCTTCACCTCCAGAGGCTGCTTGGCCTCCGGCGTCAGCACCACGGTGCCGCGAACGATGAGGGCAGCGCCCACGTTCTGGGCGGCGATCTCTTTATAATTCTCCAGCACGGAGGCGTCCAGCACCACCTGCAGGTTCTTGAAGCAGGAGCCGTCGTTCAGCTCGACGAAGCCAAAGCCCTTCATATCGCGGATGGTGCGCGCCCAGCCGCATACCACCACTTCCTTGCCGCCCAGACGCTCCGAGTCGGCAAACAGGGCGGCGATCTTCATTCGATCCATAGTAATATCCACCTTTATTCGTGTTATTTTACAGTATGTACTATTATAAACACAAATTTTCAATTTGGCAATATATTTCCTCTTGACAAATGGGAAGATGTGTGAGAATATAAGCTCAAGATTAGATTGTAAGCTTTTGCTTATAAAAAGGAGGGCGCCATGACCCAGCGAGAACGGCAAATTCTGAATTGGATCGAGGCGGATCCCATGATCTCCCAGCAGGAGCTGGCGGATCGGGCGGGGATCACCCGTTCCAGCGTGGCAGTGCACATCTCCAACCTGATGAAGAAGGGCTGCATCGCCGGCAAGGGGTACATCGTCACCAGAAGCCCCTATGTCACGGTGGTGGGCGGCATGAACATGGACATCGGCGGCCGCCCCTATAAAAAATTGGTGGCCAAGGACTCAAACCCCGGCGCCGTGCGCATGAGCCCCGGCGGCGTGGGGCGCAACATCGCCCACAACATGAGCCTGCTGGGGCTGGACGTGCGGCTGCTCACGGCTTTCGGCGACGATGTGTACGCCCAGAAGCTGGCGGCGGTGTGCGGCGAGCTGGGCATAGACATTTCCCAGTCTCCGGTGATCCCCGGCGGGCACACCTCCACCTACCTCTTCGTCAACGACGAGAGCGGTGACATGCAGCTGGCGGTGTCGGACATGGACATTTACGACCATCTCACGCCGCAGGTGCTGCAGAGCCGCCGCCAGCTGCTGGACGGCAGCCAGGTGGTGGTGCTGGACACCAATCTGCCGGCGGAAACGGTGGCTTGGGTGGCGAAAAACTGCCGCGCGCCTATCTTTGCCGACCCCGTATCCTCGGCCAAGGCGGAGAAGCTCCGCCCCGTGATGGGCAGGCTCCACACTCTCAAGCCCAACCGCATAGAGGCGGAGCTGCTGTCCGGCGTGGCCATTTCGGACGATGCGAGCCTGCGCCGTGCGGCGGACGCGCTGCTGGAAACGGGGCTGCACCGCGTATTCATCTCTCTGGGCGCCGACGGCGTGTTTGCCGCCGACCGCAGCGGCCAGGTGCTGCACCTACCCGCGCCCGAGGGCAATATCGTCAGCACCACCGGCTGCGGCGACTCCTTCATGGCGGCTTTGGCATGGGCGTATTTGCAAGGCAGCGATCTGGAAAGATCTGCACGGGCGGGTCTTGCCGCCTCCACCATCACCATGGCCAGCGCCGACACCATCAACCCCGCCATGAGCGAGGAAGCGCTGCTGGCACATTTATAGATCCTATAAATCCGTTTCAAATCAATTATATTATATATAGAATAAACAGGAGGTATTTTATTATGCTGAACCGTTATCTGGACATTGCACCCGAAGTGAAGAAGGCTCTGGACGAGGGCAAGCCCGTTGTGGCGCTGGAGAGCACCATTATTTCCCACGGTATGCCCTATCCCCAGAACAAGGAGACCGCTCTGAAGGTGGAGGAGATCATCCGTTCCTGCGGCGCCGTGCCCGCCACCATCGCCATCATCGGCGGCCGCCTGAAGGCGGGTCTTACGGCGGAGGAGATCGACTATCTGGGCAAGGCCGGCCACGCCGTCACCAAGGCCAGCCGCCGCGACCTGCCGGTGCTGGTGGCCAAGGGCATGGACGGCGCCTGCACCGTCACCACCACCATGATGATCGCCGCCATGGCGGGCATCAAGGTCTTTGCCACCGGCGGCATCGGCGGCGTGCACCGCGGCGCTGAGACCACCATGGACATCTCCGCCGACCTGGAGGAGCTGGCCAAGACCCCCGTGCTGGTGGTTTGCGCCGGCGCCAAGGCCATTCTGGATCTGGGGCTGACGCTGGAGTATCTGGAGACCAAGGGCGTCACCGTTATCGGCTACGGCACCAAGGAGCTGCCCGCCTTCTACACCCGCTCCTCCGGCTTCGGCGTGGACTATGAGCTGGACACCCCCGACGAGGTGGCCACGGCCTTCCACGTCAAGCAGGTGCTGGGGCAGGAAGGCGGTCTGCTGGTGACCAACCCCATCCCCGAAGAGTACTCCATGGATCCCGCCGTCATTAACAAGGCCATCGACGAGGCTGTGGCCGAGTGCAAGGCCAAGGGCGTACACGGCAAGGAGACCACCCCCTTCCTGCTGGCCAAGGTGAAGGAGCTCACCGGCGGCGACAGCCTGGAGAGCAACATCCAGCTGGTGTTCAACAACGCCCGCGTGGCCTCCGCCATCGCCTGCTCCCTGAGCAAGCTGGAGCAGCAGGGATGAATGTGGCGGTAAGAGCCGCCCTGCTGGTGTGGCTGGCCGGCGTGAATGTCGTCACGTTTATTCTGTACGGCGTGGACAAAAGCCGCGCCAAAAAGGGGCGCTGGCGCATTCCGGAAAAGACGCTTCTGCTGCTGCCCCTGCTGGGCGGCAGCGTGGGCGGCATCCTCGGCATGGCGGCCTTTCACCACAAGTCGAGGCACTGGTATTTCCGCATCGGTCTGCCGGTGATGTTTCTATTGCAGGCGGCCGGGGCCGTGTACCTGCTGGCGCGGTAAAGTGATAGAGTGATATAGAGTAAAAAGCACCTCCCGGGTGGGAGGTGCTTTTTGTGCTTCGTGGGCGAGCGGCGGGCGACCGCAAGGGTCGCCCCTACGCAGAAATCAAGAAGTGCATACAAGCGGGTCGTCGAGGACGCCGACCCCTACGAAAAAACAAGGGCGGCGTTAAGGGTGGGGGTCCTGATGCTCACCGACCCACTCAAGGAGAGCGGAAATCAGCAGGAGAACGAGGCCTGCGGCCTCGAAGATAAAGCCCAGGACGGTGGCGTCGATGAGCAGAAAGGCGGCGCCGATGATGATGAGGCCTAAGTACAGAGCGTGCTTTGCTTTCATGTTGTCCCTCCCGTTTTCTGAAAAACTTTTCTCACAAATATTGCGGAACCTGAAAAAGTATTCCTCTTTGCTGCGTATACCATACAGAAACCGGGGCTGTCAAAT
The DNA here is from genome assembly GCA_900313295.1 of uncultured Eubacteriales bacterium. Classification (GTDB taxonomy): domain Bacteria; phylum Bacillota; class Clostridia; order Oscillospirales; family Oscillospiraceae; genus Vescimonas. The sequence goes on along the minus strand of OMQS01000086.1, from coordinate 6,271 downwards.
GAAAAAGCGAATTCGGTATCGGTCAGGAGACGATAATTCCCTCATGGTCTACGGGGAGGGGCAGCTGCTGCCAGTGACCGGGGAGGGCGGACAGGCCGGCAGCCAGACGTGCATCAAAATCGGGGTCGGCGGAGAGGCACAGCAGGGTCGGCCCCGCTCCGGAGAGGAAGAAGGCCACGCAGCCGCAGTCGTTTGCCAGCTGCTCCGCCTCGTCGAAGCCGGGGATCAGCGTGCGGCGGAAGGGCTGGTGCAGCCGGTCGCGCAGCGCGGCGGAGATGGTCTCCGTGTCGCCGTTTTCCAAGGCTTTCAGCAGCACGGCGGTGCGGGAGACGTTGTAAATGGCGTCGAAATACGGCACCTTTTCAGGCAGCACACTCCGCGCCAAGTGGGTGGAGAGCTGGAAGTCCGGTATCAGCGCCGTGCAGCGCAGGCTGCGGTGCAGGCTGTAGCGGGCGATGTAGGGGCGGCCGTCCTCCACAAAGGAGGCGACCAAGCCGCCGAAGATGGCGGGGGCCAGATTGTCCGGATGCCCCTCAATGGCGTTGCACACCGCCAGCAGCTCCTCACGGGAGAGGGGCGAGCCGTGGTTTGCGTTGGCGCCGGCGGCACCGGCGGCGATGAGGGCAGCGCTGCTGCCGAGGCCGCGGCAGATGGGGATGTCGCCGCTGATGCTCACCCGCAGGCCGGGCATGGACAGACCCAGCTCGGCAAGCACGGCCTTATAGGCGACCACGGCGAGATTTTCCTCGGAGGCGTATTCCGGCTCCACGCCGTCAAAAAACAGCCCCTCCGGCACCTCCTCAAAGGTCAGGGTGTTATAAAGCGCCAGCGCCAGACCCAGAGTGTCGAAGCCGGGGCCTAAGTTGGCGGTGGTGGCGGGCACGCGAACGGTCACCATTCTGCCTCACCTGCCTTTTCCAGCACATAGGCCAGCATGTCCTCCCGACCGATGACGTCCTTATGCCGCACGGGCTTTTCCCGCAGAGCGGCCAGATTTTTGGGAACGGGCACGCCGGTGCGGGCGTGCAGCTCCTCCATGACGGCGAACTCGTCCTCGCCCGCCTTCTGCCCCAGCGCGGAGAGAACGGCGGCGGGGAACTTATAGGGGCTGGCGGTGGAGAGCACCACCACGGGTGCGCCGCCCGAGCAGATCTTGCCGAACTGCTCCGCCACGTTCCACGCCACGGCGGTGTGGGGGTCGCAGAGATAGTTTTCCTCCGCCCAGAGCCTGCCGATGGTCTCGGCGGCAGCGGCATCGTCGCAGCAGCCGCAGGAGAACTCCGCCTTGAGCTTTTTGAGAAGCTCGTCGGACACCTTATAATGCCCCTGCTCATTCAGCTGCTTCATGAGGCCGGCCACGTAGGCATCATCCCCCGTCAGCAGACTCAGAAGGCGCTCCAGATTGCTGGACACCAGAATATCCATGGAGGGGGAGGTGGTCTTGTAGAAGGTGCGGCGCTTGTCATACACGCCGGTGGAGAGGAACTCTGTGAGCACGTCGTTGCGGTTGGAGGCGCAGATGAGCTTTCCCACGGGCAGGCCCATGCGCTTGGCGAAGTACCCCGCCAGAATGTCACCGAAGTTGCCGGTGGGCACGCAGAAATGCACAGGCTCACCTATTTGGATGCGTCCACAGCGCACCAGGTCGGCGTAGGCCTTGAAATAGTACACGATCTGGGGCGCCAGGCGGCCGATGTTGATGGAGTTGGCGGAGGAAAGCCGCACGCCGGCAAGCTCTTTTTCCACGCAGGCGGCGAAAATTTTCTTCACGCCGGTCTGGGTGTCGTCAAAATTGCCGCGGACGGCGCACACCTTCACGTTGCCGCCCTCCTGGGTCACCATCTGCGCCTGCTGCACGGCGGACACGCCCCCGTGGGGGTAGAAGACGATGATCTTGGTGCCGGGCACGTCGTGAAAGCCCTCCAGAGCTGCCTTGCCGGTGTCGCCGGAGGTGGCGGTGAGGATGAGCATTTCGTCCTTCACGCCCAAAATGTCCCGCGCCTCGCTGATGAGCAGGGGCAGCAGGCTCAGCGCCACGTCCTTGAAGGCGCTGGTGGGGCCGCGGAACAGCTCCAGCACATAGCGCCCGCCCACGGGCACCACAGGGGTCAGCTCCTCCGTTTCAAATTTCCCCGCATAGCCCCGATACACCAGAGCGTCCATGTCCGGATAGTCCGGCAGCAGCGCCGAGAGGATGCGGGCGGACATGGTGAGGGTGTCCTCCTGCAGGAGCGCCTGCCAGTCCATGGAGGGGATGGCTTCGGGCATAAACAAGCCGCCGTCCGGCGCAATGCCTGCCAGCACAGCCTCGGCGGGAGACGCCGTGAGAGCGCGATTGCGGGTGCTTTGATATTTCATACAAGTTTCTCCAATCTTTTTCTTGCATTTTGCATAACGATATGATACACTGTCCCCAACGAAAAAGCAAGTGTTTTTTTGTGAAAGACAAAAAATAGATTTTTGTCATCGTGATTGAAAACCTTGCATAAAAACGCAGGAAAGCAGGCGAAAAAAATGTTAAAGGTGCTGAAATTCGGTGGCTCCTCCATGGCGGACGCCAAGCAGTTTGAAAAAGTAAAGAGTATCGTGCAGGCCGATCCCAGCCGCAAGGTGGTGGTGGTTTCCGCCGCGGGAAAGCGGTTTTCCGACGACCACAAGCTGACGGATCTGCTGTATCTGTGCCACGCGCATCTCAAATACGGCGTGGCCTGTGACAGCGTGTTCGATATGATCCGCTCGCGCTACATGGAGATTCGGGACGAGCTGGGGCTGAAGACCGATCTGGAGTCCGAGTTTGACGCCCTGCGGAAAAAGATGGACAAGGGCATCAGCCAGGACGAGCTGGTGAGCCGGGGCGAGTATTTTGCTGCGCGGCTCATGGTGGACTATCTGGGCTACGACTTTCTGGATAGCGAGCTGTGGCTGCGGTTCAAGCTGGACGGCACGGTGGATCAGGAGGTGAGCTACGAGGCGCTCTCCCGTGCGGCCTCCGGCCGGCGGGTGGTGATCCCCGGTTTTTACGGCGCCATGCCCGACGGGAGCATCAAGACCTTCACCCGGGGCGGCAGCGACATCACCGGCGCGCTGGCGGCGGCAGCGCTGGACGCGGACGTATATGAAAACTGGACGGACGTTTCGGGCTTTCTCATGGCTGACCCCCGCATCGTGAAGGATCCGCTGCCCATTGAGCGCATCACTTACTCCGAGCTGCGGGAGCTGAGCTACATCGGCGCGCAGGTGCTCCACGAGGGCACCATCTTCCCCGTGCGGGAGAAGAACATCCCCCTGAACATCCGCAACACCAACCAGCCCGACCATCCCGGCACCATGATCCGCGAGTCCTTCGACGAGCCGGAGGAGAAGGCGGACAGCAGCTTCATCACCGGCATCGCCGGACGCAAGAATTTCTCCGTCATCACCATCACCAAAAACGGCATGAGCAACGAGGTGGGCGTGCTGCGGCGCGTTCTGGAGATCCTGGAAAAATATCAGCTGGTGGTGGAGTATCTCCCTTCCGGCATCGACAGCGTTTCGCTGGTGGTGGCGGCGGACAAGCTGCGCCCCTGCCAGTATCAGATCCTGGGGGAGATCCAGAAAACCCTCAAGCCCGACACCATCCATGTCACCGAGGACATGGCCATTGTGGCGGCAGTCGGCCGAAAAATGGCCTTCAAGCCCGGCATTTCCGGCAAGATCTTCGCCGCTTTGGGTGAAAACGGCATCAACATCCGCATGATCACCCAAGGCCCCGAGGAGCTGAACATCATCGTGGGCGTGGACAACAAGGACTTCGCCGGCGCCATTCGGGTGCTGTATGACAGCTTTGTGAAATAAAGGAGGAACGCATCATGAAGAAATATAAGGTAGCCATTCTGGGCGCAACGGGCGCCGTGGGACGGGAAATGATGAAGGTTTTGGCGGAGCGGGATTTCCCCGTGGAGGAGCTGCATCTGCTGGCGTCGGAGCGGTCTGCGGGGCAGAAGCTCCAATGGAAGGGGCAGGACTTGACGGTGGAGCCTGCCTGCGACGAGGCGTTCCGGGGCATGGACATTGTGCTGGGTGCGGCGGAAAACGACATCGCCAAGAAGTTTGCACCGGCCATCGTGAAGGCGGGAGCTGTGTTCGTGGATAACTCCAGCGCCTTCCGCATGGATCCCGACGTGCCGCTGGTCATTCCCGAGATCAACCCTGAGGACGCCAAAAAGCACAAGGGCATCATCGCAAACCCCAACTGCACCACCATCGTGTCTTTGGTGGCCATCAACGCGCTGAATCAGGACAGCCCCATTGAGAGCATCGTGGCCAGCTCCTATCAGGCCACCTCCGGCGCAGGCGCAGGCGGCCCCATCGAGCTGATGAACGAGGTGGAGGCGCTGCGGGAGGGCAAGAGCTACGAGCCGAAGGTCTTCCAGTATCAGATCGCCTACAACGTCATCCCCCAGATCGGCGGCGAAGCCTTTGAGGGCTACACCTCCGAGGAGATGAAGATGCAGAACGAGGGGCGCAAGATCATGCATCTGCCGGAGCTGAAGGTCAGCTGCACCTGCGTGCGGGTGCCGGTGGTGCGCAGCCACAGTGTGTCCATCGTGGTGCGGACCAAGGAGAAGATCTCCGTGGAGCGGGCCAGGGAGCTGATTGCCGCCGCCCCGGGCTGCCGGCTGGTGGATGACCTGAAGAACAAGCAGTACCCCATGCCGCTGGACACCAGCGACCAGGACACCGTGTTCGTCGGCCGCATTCGGGACGATCTGACAAGCGACAACGGCCTGAACATCTGGTGCTGCGGCGACCAGGTGCGCAAGGGCGCGGCCACCAACGCCGTGCAGATTGCGCAGCTTTTGATCGAGTAACCGGCGAAAATTCTTGCTGCGGTTGTGACAGTCCGTTTTCTTTGCTCTTTATGCAAAGGGAGTGCGGATTTCCACGACCGGTCTGCGGACCGGTCGTGGAAATGACAGGGCTATATGAAGAATGAATCCCCCGGCGGACGGCTCCGTCGGGGGAAAATTTTTGCTTAATAATCTACGGTGCCGTCCAGCACCTTCAGGTCGTAGGGCTCAAAGACTACATGACGGTAGGCCTCTACATCCATCTTGACGCCGGTCCAGTCGGAGTGGATCTCGCCGTTCTGCTTGATGAGGATGTCGTAGAGGATGTCGTAGGTGACGCCATTCTCATCCGTCTCCGTGATGGTGGAGTAGGGCAGGGTCTTGTGGTAGGTCATGTGCAGCCCCTTGTAGATAAAGTGGAAGCCGTTGCGCATGCGGCAACCGTCCAGCCCCATGTAGGTGAAGGTCTTCCTCAGATCCTGCAAAATGGGGTCATTGTCCTCCTCGTAGAGGTTCTCCGGCGTGGTCTCCGTGTAGTCATAGCGGAACTGAATGGGGATGCCGTAGGGCAGGAAGCGCTCCACATAGTCCGTGAGCTTGGCAGCGGGATAGTTTTTATACAGCACGCAGTTGATGCGGGTAGGGCAGGCGATGCGGGCAATGACCTCATCCGGCGACTCCTCCACATACTTCACCAGATGGCGGGAGATGTTCATGCAGGTGATCTTGTCCTTGTTCCGCTCGGTGAAGGCCAGCATCTCCTCCGCCGGACAGTGGGGCTGCACGGGGAAGGTGGTGTTGATATAAATTTTATGGGTGGTGGGGATGGCGTCCAGCATCTGCTGCAGGGCGTCTAAATTCGCCAGCGGCTCGCCGCCGGTGAACACGAAGTCGCACGCCGGCGTGATGGAGTCCATGATCCGAATGCTGCGGAGAATGGCCTCTAAGCTGAAGCCGGAGCAGTCGGCGTATTCTTTTTTATTGATGCAGAACGGGCAGTGGTTGGCGCAGTCGTAGGGGACAAAAACCGTCACCGTGGCGCCGCCTGCCCGAGTCTTGTAAGGGTGGCTCATGTTGATGAATCTACCTCTCCGAAAAAAAATCTCCAGTACATCTTACACCGAATAATACCGAAAAGCAAGGAAAACCTGCGAAAATTAGTTGTTACTTTCTTGACAAATTCGGAAGCGGCAGGCTCAGTAGGTTTTCGACCGGCGCAGCTCCTGCCGGATCTGCCGGAAAGCGGCGTCCTCCCCCTGCTCCTTCAGCAGCAGCAGCCACCGTCCCAACAGGGCGGCGGTCTCCTCGTGGATCCAAAAGCGCCCCTTGGTGCGCATGAAATAGTCGTAGGCCGAGGCGTCGGTGTAGGCCGCGCCCTGGTACACGCGGCAGGCGGCGATGCGGTCGCAGAACATCTCCGCCACAAATTTTTTCGGCATTTT
>OMQS01000085.1 GCA_900313295.1 uncultured Eubacteriales bacterium | reverse complement strand
GGAGCGGGATGTGGAGGAGTACCTGAAGGAGGTGGCCTTTCCCCAGCAGCAGGAGCCGGGCGAAAGTCTGGTCATCACAGGCAACACCGTGTGGGGCGCCCGGGAGTCCGTGACGGCCATGTGCGGGGCACTGCTGTTTTTGGGCATTATTTTGGGACTGGTGTGCCTGTTTGCCACGGTGATGATCGTGTATTACAAGCAGATCTCCGAGGGCTACGAGGATCGGGCCCGGTTCCAGATCATGCAGAAGGTGGGCATGAGCCGCCGGGAGGTGAAAAGCACCATCAACAGCCAGGTGCTGCTGGTATTTTTCCTGCCGCTGGTGGTGGCGGGGATACATTTGGCCTTTGCATTTCCCATTTTGGAGAAGGTGCTGCACATTTTGCTTTTGTCCAGCACGAGCTTGTTCGTGCTCTGCTCGCTTGTCACCTTCGGCGTGTTTGCGGGGGTGTATGTGGTGATCTATCTGGGGACGGCGCGGACGTATTATAAAATCGTGCGGTAAGGCGCAGGGGGCGGACAGAGGCGTCCGCCGCTACGGAAGCATTATTGATGGTACGGTACGGCGGGTCGATGTGGGGAGCGAACTGAGCGCTGCCGGTGGCAGAGGAAGCGAAGTGAGCGAGTGGCCGCGGTCAAAATTTTAAGCGACAGCCGTAAGGCAGCGCAAAAATTTTGGGCACCGCAACAGGATCATCGGCTCCTACGGGTGGTTTACAAGAAGTCTGTGGGGCGGGCGACCGCGAGGGTCGCCCCTACGGACGGATTTATAGGACAAAGGTAAATTGTCTATTATGGGCGAGAGCCACCTCTTTCGGGGTGGCTTATGCCCGTGTAAGGAGGAAGGTATGTACCGGATACTGCTGGTGGAGGACGACAGGGCGCTGGCCGAGGCCGTGCGCAGGCATCTGGAGAGCTACGGCAATGAGGTGACGTGCGTGGCGGACTTTGCGGACGTGATAGGGGAGTTTGCCGCCTGCCGGCCGCAGCTGGTGCTGATGGACATCAAGCTGCCCTATCGGGACGGCTACTACTGGTGCAGCCGGATCAGGGAGGTTTCCGCCGTGCCGGTGGTGTTTCTCTCCTCCGCTTCGGACAACATGAACATCGTCATGGCCCTGAACATGGGCGGGGACGACTTCATCGCCAAGCCCGTGGATCCCATGGTGCTCACGGCCAAGGTGCAGGCGGTGCTGCGGCGCACCTACGAGATCGCCGGAGCGGGACACACCGTGGAGTTCTGCGGGGCGACTCTGTGTCTGGGCGACAACTGCGTGCGCACGGAGCAGGGGCAGATCGAGCTGACGAAAAACGAATTTCGGATTTTGCAGACGCTGCTGGAGAATCGGGGGAAGATCGTGAGCCGGGAGGAGCTGATGATGCGCCTGTGGCAGAGCGACCTGTATGTGGAGGAGAACACGCTGACGGTAAATGTGGCGCGGCTGCGGAAAAAGCTGGAGGAGGGCGGCCTGCGGGAGGTTATCCGCACCAAGCCGGGCAGGGGGTACATCATTCCATGAAAAGCGGGAGAAAATGGGCGGTCATACGGGACTGCCTGAAGAAAAACCGAATGGCGCTGCTGCTGTGGGGGCTGATGCTGCTGACGGAGCTGGCGGTGTTCACCCTGTACGACATTATGCTGGAGCCGCTTATTTACGCGGGGGCGCTGACGCTGTTTGCGGGGCTTGTGCTGCTGGCGGTGCAGCTGTACGGCGCACTGAAGCAGGCGCGGCAGCGGGAAAACGCCTGCGACGCCATACTGACGGAGTGGAACCGGCTGCCGGAGGCGGCGACATTGGAGCAGGCGGACTATAACGAGATGATCCGGCGGCTGGGTCGGCAGACGCAGGAGCTGGCCGAGGACTTTGCCGCCCAGCGGGAGGACATGCTGGACTATTACACCACATGGGTGCACCAGATCAAGACGCCCATTGCGGTGATGAAGCTGTATCTGGCGGAGGAAACGCCGGAGCACCGAGCCATGGCGGCGGAACTGTTCCGCATGGAGCAGTATGTGGACATGGTATTGCAGTATCTGCGGCTGGGCAGCGGAGAGAACGATCTGGTCATTGAGGAGTACAAGCTGGACGAGCTGATACGGGAAACGGTGCGGAAATTTGCCGTGCAGTTTGTGCTGCGGAAGCTGCGGCTGACCTATGTGGCCACGGAGAAGACCATCGTGACGGACAGAAAGTGGTTTTGCTGCATACTGGAGCAGCTGCTTTCCAACGCCATTAAGTATACCCCCGAGGGGGGCGTCACCGTGGCGGTGGAGGGGGACAAGCTGTACATCAGCGACACGGGCATTGGCATCGCGCCGGAGGATCTGCCCCGCATTTTTGAGAAGGGGTACACGGGGCAGAACGGACGGCTGGAGCGCAGCGCCAGCGGGCTGGGGCTGTATCTGACGCGGCGGGCGGCGGAGCTGCTGCACATTCCCGTCACCGCAGAGAGCAGGCTCGGGCAGGGGACGACGTTTACTTTGCATCTGGAGCAGAAATAAAAAACGAGCCGAAAGGCTCGCTTTTTTTATAAAAAAAGCAGCCCGAAGGCTGCTTGCGCTTTGGAAAAAATCAGGCGGCGCTGGGGGCGGAGGTGCCGGCGTCCTGAATGGGAGCCGCCGCGCGGACGGGGAGGTCTGCGCGGCGGCCGGAAAAGAGGATGGGAGGAATCGGATCAATCCGTGGTGTAGTTATCGAAATAGCCCTG
>OMQS01000084.1 GCA_900313295.1 uncultured Eubacteriales bacterium | reverse complement strand
CTATGAGATCGCCCCCGTCCGTCCCGACGTCGATGTCACCGTGACCATCCCCTTCTCCATGACCGTGAAGAAGACCGGCGAGGCCGCTCCCGGTCAGGAGAGCTTCAAGCTGACCTTTGTCGGCATGATGCCCGACGGCCTGAAGGACTTCGTCACCATCGTGAACGACACCATCGAGACCAATGGCGAGAAGATCTACACCGGCAGCTTCGTCTTCACCATCAAGGCCAGCAAGCTGAACTCTATCTCCGACGGCATCCAGCTGACCCAGGTCAAGGGCAGCGCCGAGGGCTGGACGTATGACGAAACGCTGTACTATGTCACCCTCGACATTGAGGATGAAACAGTCAGCCTGCGTGATGTCAGCATCATGGGCGAGGGCGATGAGCTCATCCCCCTGAATCCCAAGGAAGACGGCTCCCCGCTGGTAGCCTTCACCAACAGCTATAACGCCAGCCTGCCCACGCCTCCCGTGAAGACCGGCGACGCCGGCATCACCCTGTGGGTCTCTCTGGCAGCTCTCAGCGGTCTGGTCATGCTCGCCATCCCCGAGCTCAAAAAGCGCAAGACCCATCGCTGATCTCCCGACCAAATAAAAACGATCCCCGCTCTCAGTGAGAGCGGGGATCGTTTTTATCTCATATCCTGTCCGCAATAGCGTCGTAAAACCCCTGCAGCCGTGCAGGGTCTGGGTCGTTGGTCTGCCCCAGCATGACCTGCTTGTTGCCGCCGTGGTAGTCGCTGCCGGCGGTGATAAGCAGGCCGAACCTGTCCGCCAAATCCAGCATGATCTCCTTCTGCCGCGGCGTAAAGGTGGCGTAGTAGCACTCCAGCCCCATAAGCCCCGCCGCCCGAAAGCGCTCCACCCGCGCGGCAATCTCCTCCTCCGTCAGCTTCTTCGCCCCGTCCGCCAGTATCCCGTGGGCCAGCACCGGAATGCCGCCCGAGCACAAAATGGCGTCAATGGCCTCCTCCGGCGAAAGGCTCGGCTCGCTACCGTGATAGCCCTCGAACGCCTCAAACCCCTCGTCCTTGGTGCGCACATACCCCTTTTTCAGCATCATGGCCACAAAGTGCGGCCTGCCGGGGTTTTTCAGCGCCAGCAGCTCCGCGCGCTCCTCGTCGGTGAAGGTGAAGCCGTATTTTTCCTTCAGATAGCCAAATCGGTTCTGCATTTTCAGAATGCGGCTGTGGTGGGAAAAGGCCACCGCCTCCCGAATGGCAGGCTTGCTCCCGTCGAAGCCGTAGCCCAGCATGTGGTATTTCCCCCGCCCGTCCTTGCAGGAGAACTCCACGCCCCCGATAAACACCGGATCCCCCTCCCGCAGCAGCGCCCGCACGGCGGCGCACCCCTCGGCGGTGTCGTGATCCGTCAGGGCAAAGAGGTCAAGCCCCGCCCTGCGCACGCAACACAAAAGCGTCCGGGGCGTGTCCGTGCCGTCGGAATATACGGAGTGCATGTGCAGATCCGGTTTTTCATAGGTGCTCTTTTTCATAAACGCCGCCATCTCTCTTCTGTGTTATGAATTATTATACCCCATTTTCCCCGTCCCCGCAAGCCAAACAGCCCCGCCGCAAATTTCCTATGGCGGACAGGCTCCGTTTGTGGTATGATACAAAATGCAACAAAGGAGTGGATGACTATGCAAACGATTTTTTCCAAGCTGCTGTATGAAATGGAAAAGCAGCACGACACCGTGCTGGCCACCATCATTCGCGAGTCCGGCTCCACGCCTCGCGGCGCAGGCGCGCAGATGCTGGTGAACGCCCAAGGCCCCCAGGCGGGCACCATCGGCGGCGGCAATGTGGAGAACCTGTCCATTATTCATGCGCAGGAGTTGATAGCGCGCAAACGCGGCGACGTGCGGGAGTACAAGCTGCACCGCAGCGAAACCGAGGACATCGGCATGGTGTGCGGCGGCGACGTAACGGTGCTGTTCACCTTCATCCCCGCCTCGGATGCCTCGTGGCGCGCCCTCGCCTCCTCCCTGCTGGAGCGTATCGCCAAATACCAGCCCTGCTATCTGTCGCTGCCCCTCACCGGCCAGAGCGGCTATCTCACCGATGAGCCGCCCAAGGACGGCGCATTCTCCCTGCCCGTGGCCATTGGGGAGCGTGCGCTCCTCTTCGGCGCCGGTCACTGCGCGCTGGCGCTGGCGCCGGTGCTCAAGTCCATCGGCTTCCGCGTCACCGTGTTCGACGACCGCGCCGATCTGGTGACAAAAGAGCGCTTTCCCGCGGCGGAAAGCCTCATCTGCGGTGACTTCGGCCATATCGCCCAATACATCACCACGGAGCCGGAGGACTACATCGTCATCATGACCAGCGGACACACCCACGACTTTGAGGTGCAGGAGCAGATCCTGCGCCGCCCCGCCGCCTATGTGGGCGTCATCGGTTCCCGCGCCAAGACCGCCTCGGTGAATGCGCGCCTCCGCGCCGCCGGCGTAGACGAAGCCGCCATCGCCTCCCTGCACACGCCGGTGGGCGTGGCCATCAAGGCCGTGACACCGGCGGAGATCGCCGTGTCCATCGCCGGTGAGATGATCTATGAGCGGGCGCTGCGGCGGGAGCAGGCCGGCATTCAGGTTCACGGCTGCCCCATGCACTGATTAATATCCCAAAAAATAAGACCTCCGATACAGCCGGAGGTCTTATTTTTATTTTGCACACGCCGCCGCTTTCCGCTTCCGCAGGATAAAGGGCAGCTGAAACAGCGTCACCAGCGCCGCACCCAGCGCCATCAGCCGCAGCAGATACGCATACCAGCCGCTATCGAGGTTCAGATACGGCAAGTTCTCCATAGGCGGCCGCACGAGGTACATGAAGTTCGTCCCGTAGGCCGACAGGGCGCCGTTTATGTAGATCATGAGAAAGCTCAGCCCCAGCAATATCCCCAGATTCCGCAGCAGAGTCTTCCCGCCCAGCTCCGCCCTCTTCGACAAAATCAGATACAGGCAGAACCACATTATCCCCGCGTGGTACACGAAGCACTGGTAGGCGAAGATCGTCCGAAAGTCCGTGCCGTTGGTGGGGATCAGCAGGGCAAAAAAGCTCCCCAGCGTCCCCATGACCGCCAGAAAATCAATGACATACTGCTTGGCTCGCCCCTCCCGCCCGAAGGTGACGTACAGCACGCCGAACAGCATCAGGCTGCACAGGTGAAAGGGCAGCGAACGCGGATCCAGGCTCATGCCGCCGGCGGGATTTGCCTGCATGTCGCTCATCATTTTGCTGATCTCGCTGAAGGCGCATATGGCGGTCATCACATACCCCGCCCGCCGCAGGCTCCACTGTTTTTTCACGCTGATGACCGTCATCCCCGCCACGAACACGGCGCTCAACGCCATCCAGATAAAGTGCTCTGACGTAAACATTTTACTTCCTCCCGCCCGTTTTTTTCTCTACTTTACCATGGTTCCGCCCCGATAACAAGTCCCCGCCTCCATTATAATTTTTTTCCGCATTTTCTTTTTTAAGTACACCCGTGAGCCGTTTGTCTTCGCCCCCGGTCACGTTCGTGTGACGCTGGACATCGCCTTCCTCTTCCGGT
>OMQS01000055.1 GCA_900313295.1 uncultured Eubacteriales bacterium | reverse complement strand
GGTCTTTCCGACCAGCTCTTCCGGCTCATAATATGCGTGAATACCGCTCAAAATCGTCCTTTTCTCGTCAGAACCGTCATCCAGAGTAAACTTCAGAAGCTTTTTGGACTTCTTGACGGCTTCGCATTCGAGTACCTTCACAGCCCGGAAATCGGACTTGGAGAAGGTCTCAAAGTCCACCTGATCCTGGAACAGGGGCTCGATCACGACGTTGGAAAAGTCGATCTTTTCCTCGACGACAGGAGCCGCTTCAACGGGCTTTTCTTCCGCCATGGTCTCGGCCTTTTCGGTCTTATCCTTGTCCAAAGGTTTCATTGTCGGGAACAGGATCACATCGCGGATGGAGTCCGTGCCGCAGAGCATCATGGCGCAGCGGTCGATGCCGAAGCCCAGGCCGCCGGTGGGGGGCATGCCGTACTCCAGCGCCAGCACGAAGTCCTCGTCCATCATGTCTGCCTCCTCGTCGCCGTTAGCGCGCTTTTCCGCCTGCGCCTTGAAGCGCTGGTACTGGTCGATGGGGTCGTTGAGTTCAGAGAAGGCGTTGCCCATCTCGCAGCCGCAGATGAACATCTCATAGCGCTCGGTGAGGGCGGGCTGCTGGGGGCTGCGCTTGGCCAGCGGCGAGACCTCCACGGGGTACATGGTGATAAAGGTGGGCTGAATGAGGGTCTCCTCCACCTTTTGGTCGAAGGTCTCATACAGGGCGTTGCCCCAGGTGTGCGCCACGCCGTCCATGTCCACGCCCACGCTCTTAGCCAGCTCCACAGCCTTGTCAGCGTCGCCGATGCAGGCCATGAAGTCCGCGCCGGTGACATTTTTCACGGCGTCGGCCATGGTGACGCGCTTCCAGGAGGGGGTGAGGTCGATGTCGTGCCCCAGCCAGCTCACCTGATAGGTGCCCAAGATTTCCTTGGCAGCGCCGGTGAGAATGCCCTCCAGAATGTCCATCATGCCGTCCAGATTGGTGAAGGCCTGATACAGCTCACAGGTGGTAAACTCGGGGTTGTGCTTGGTGTCCATGCCCTCGTTGCGGAAGATGCGTCCCACCTCGTACACCCGCTCCAAGCCGCCCACGATGAGCCGCTTCAGGTGCAGCTCCGTGGCGATGCGCATATACATGTCGATGTCCTGCGCGTTGTGATGGGTGATGAAGGGACGGGCGTTGGCTCCGCCGGCGATGGGGCTGAGAACGGGAGTCTCCACCTCCATAAAGCCCAGATTGTCCAGATAGCGGCGCAAAAACGCCACGAACTTGCTGCGGATCTCAAAGTTCCGCTTGCTCTCGGGGTTCATGATGAGATCCACATACCGCTGGCGGTAGCGCATCTCCTTGTCCGTGAGGCCGTGGAACTTCTCCGGCAGGGGCTGCAGGGACTTGGAGAGCAGGGTGATATGCTTGGCGCGCACGCTCATCTCGCCCTTTTCCGTGCGGAAAACGGTGCCCTCCACGCCCACGATGTCGCCGATGTCATACTTTTTGAAGCGGTTATACTCCTCCTGATCCATCTCGTCCCGACGGGCGTAGAGCTGGATGCGGCCGGACTTATCCTGCAGGTCGCAGAAGGACACCTTGCCCATGCCGCGCTTGGACATAAGGCGGCCGCCCACGGCCACGGTCTTTCCCTCCAGGGCGTCAAAGTTGTCCTTGATCTCCTGGGCGTGGTGGGTGACATCGTACTTGGTGATGGTAAACGGATCCATCCCCGCATCCTGCAGGGCTTTGAGTTTGTCACGGCGCACCTTGAGGATCTGCTTGAGATCCTGCTCCTGTTCGTTGGTTCGGTTCACTTGCTCTGCCATAGCGGGCATCCTCCTTTTGTAAAATTTTTATGGTTTATCTTTCGATGGAATCAATGCGGTAGCGGATCACGCCGCGGGGCGCCTCCACGGTGATCTCCTCGCCGGCCTTGCGCCCCATGAGGGCTTTGCCGAAGGGGGAGTCCTCGGACACGGCGCGGTTCATCACGTCCGCCTCCTGAGAGCCGACGATGCGGTAGGCGGGCAGCGCCTGCCCGTTGGCCAGATTGGTCACAACGACCTTGCAGCCGATGGAGATCTTGTCGGAATCCGTTTCAGCATCGCTGACGATCTTGGCGTGGAGCAGGATCTCCTCCAGCTCGGCGATGCGGGAATAGAGCTTGCCCTGCTCGTTTTTGGCCTCGTCATACTCGCTGTTCTCGCTCAGGTCGCCGAAGCCGCGGGCCTCCTTGATAAGCTCGGCGATCTCGTCGGCGCGGGTGGTCTTGTTGTAGTCCAACTCCCTCTTCAGCTCGTCGTACCGCTCTTGGCTCATTTTGAACTCTTTAACCATGGTAAACGCTTCCTTTCTATTGTCCGGCGTATGATTCCAATACTGCCCCGATTCCATAATAAGTCACATTGCATTATAGATAGTTTCCCCGCCGGTGTCAAGCACTGAAATAAATTCTTCTCACGGCCAATTCCCTTGGGCGCAGCCGCTCCTGCCGCCACAGCGCCGTCAGAAGCTGCTCGCCCTCCGCTCCGTCGGGCAAGGCGTCTGCCAATGCCGGCGGCAGTATGTATTCCACCTGCTGCACGGCGCAGTTCTCCCCCAGCAGCAGCGCCCGCGGCTCCGCCGCCGAACGCAGCGTCACCTCCAGCTCCGGCGCTCCGCCGCCGCAGGCCAGACCGTAGCGCTGCAAAAGCCAGTCCTCCAGTCCCTCCTGCCCGCTTCCCGTTTCCAGATGCAGATACCGCACCCGCTGCGCCAGCAGCTGCGCCGCCCAGTACACCGGCAGGCTCGTCCCCTCCGCCGTAAGCAGCGCGGAGGCCGTCTGCCGCGTCATCCGTTTCTGGCGGAAGGCCTGCTCCAGCAGCGCCGGCAGCAGCGCCCGCCGCAAAGGCGCCACCTCCACGGGGGCAAGCCCCATTCGCAGCGGCTCCGGCAGCTCCGCCGGCCACACGCCCTCCCGAATGCCCGCCTCCCGCAAAAGCCGTCCCTCCCGCCGCAGCAGCAGCCGCAGCAGCGGCGACAGCCTGCCGCCCACGCTCACCCGACACAGGGGCATGCCGCCCAAAAGCTCCACCCGATGCCGCACGCAGGGCAGCCCCCGCGCCTCCCAGCCGATCCATCCAAGCATAAAAATCCCCCTCCCGCACCAGTTTATGGAGCGAGAGGGGAAATAAGTCTGCCAAAAATTGTTTTTTCAAAAAAGCTGTAATTTTTTGCCCATGCGATCCAAATCGCCTTTTCCGTAGGGGTCGATGCCCGCATCGCCCCGTTTATTCGCCGGTTTTCTCAGGGCAGATAGTCCAGCGGATTCACGGTGGAGCTGCCCTTATACATGGTGAAATGGATGTGCGCGCCGGTGGAGTTGCCGGTGCTACCGCAGGCGCCGATGACCTGCCCCTTGCTCACCGTCTGCCCCACGGACACCTTGGTGCTGCTCATGTGGCCATAGAGCGTAGTGATTCCGTCGGGGTGGGAGATCATGACACTGATGCCGTAGCCGCCGTTCCAGCCGGACTGGATCACCGTGCCTGAGCTGGAGGCCAGCACGTCGGTGCCCAAGCGGGCGCCGATGTCGATGCCGTTGTGGTACTCCCGCCCGTGGAAGGGGCAGATGCGCCAGCCGTAGGAGTCGGTAATAAGGTGTGAGTTATTGGACGGCCAAATGTATCCGTCGGAGGATCCGCTGCTCTGCTGCTGCTGGCGGATGAGCTCCTGAATGCGCTCCTCGTCCTGCTTGGCCTGGCTCAGCATGGCGTTGTGCCCGGCTTCGCTCTTTTCGTAGTCCCGAACGAGGGCGGCGGCCTCGTCAATGTCCTTTTGCAGCTCCGCCTGGGCACTCACCAGCTCCGCCTTCTGTCGCTCCAGCGCCGCCTTGTCCTCGGTGAGCTGCTGACGGGTGGCCTGTAGGTCTTCAATGACCTTGCGGTCATAGTCCATGACCTCGCTGACGAAGTCCAGCCGCGCCAGCAGATCGGCAAAGTCGGCGGACTTGAAGATCACCGACCAGTACGACTCCGTGCCCCGCTCCTCCTCCGCGCGCACCTGGCGGCAGAACAGCGCATACTGCTGCTCCTCCTTGGCCGTCAAGTCCACGATGCGCGCCTGGGTTTCGTCGGACTGCTTCTGAATGAGGTTCACCTCGTTGCGCAGCGTTTCATTGCGCTGATCCAGCAGCTTTTTCTGCTGCAAGACCTTGTTTTTGTCGGCGCGGATGGCCTTGATCTGGTTCTCCAGCGCCTCCTTTTCCTGCCGCGCCTGCTCCAGCTGCTCGCTGAGGCCGGTGCCGTAGACCGGCGCAGGCAGCGCCATGATTATGAGCGAGCACAGCATGCACGCTGCGCATAAAAACGAGATCGCCCGCTTGCGACTGAACATAAGACCCTCCTTTTTTTACACACGCAGGAATTTGCGGATAGCCGTCAGGCTGCCGCCGATGCCCACCAGCACGCCGGCCAGCAGGAACACCGCCGCCACCGGCCACCAGATCTTCTCGAAGCTCATCACCCGCAGGATCTGCAGGGTGTCCGATCCGGCAATGCCCGTGGAAATGGCGTTATACAGCAGCCACTGCAGCCCGAAGCCGATCATGGCGCCGAACAGGCCGATGAGCAGCCCCTCAAACACGAAGGGCCAGCGGATGAAGCCGTTGGTCGCGCCCACCATTTTCATCACGGCGATCTCGTCCCGCCGGTCGAAGGTGGTGAGCTTGATGGTGTTGGAAATGATGAACACGGACACCACCAGCAGTATGGCAATGAGCGCCACACTGATGACCCCCGCCACGTTGCGCGCCGTGATGAAGCCTTGGGAAATGGCCTCGTCCGCCCGCACCTTGGCGATGCCGTCCACCTGCCGCAGCGCATCCGCCGTTTCGACCAGACGGTTCTCGTCCTGCAGATGCACCACGAACCGATGGCGGAAGATGCCCGCGTCCAGATCCGCGTACAGGTCGTCCTCGTCGTACTGCGCCACATAGCTGTCCCTGGCCTCCTCGCGGGACACGAAGGTCACGTTCCCCACGTTGGAAACGGCTTCCACCTTGCTCTGCAGCGCCCGCGCGTCCTCGTCGGACAGGCTCTCGTCGATAAAGGCCAGAATGGCGTTTTCTTTTTGCAGATTTTTCAGATTATAGTCCGCGTTGTAGGCCACCAGCGAAAACGTGCCCATAATCAGCAGGCACGCCACGGTGATGCCGATGGCCGCAAAGGACATAAACCCGTGGGAAAACATGTTTCGGCTGCCTTCCCGAAAAAAATATCCGAAATTACCTTTCATTTCTTGGCCACCTCATACTGTCCCATGCCGTCGCCGGCCACCAGTCCGTCGTTGATGGTGATGACGCGCTTGTCAAAGTGGTTCACCAGCCCCCGCTCGTGGGTGACCACCACCACGGTGGTGCCCAGGGCGTTGATGCGCTCCAGCAGGGTCATGATCTCCAGCGAGCGGTTGGGGTCGAGGTTGCCGGTAGGCTCATCGGCCACGATGGTGCTGGGGTTGTTCACCAGCGCGCGGGCGATGGCCACCCGCTGCTGCTCGCCGCCGGAGAGCTGATCGGGAAAGCTCTGTTCCTTGCCCTTCAGCCCCACCAGCTCCAGCACATAGGGAATGCGGTTTTTGATCTCGCGGGGACTTGCGCCCACGGCGCGCATGGCCAGACTCAGGTTCTCCCACACGGTCTTGTTCATAATGAGCCGGAAATCCTGAAAGATCACGCCGATGGTGCGGCGCATATAGGGGATCTGCCGGTCGGAAATGCGTCCCATGGAGAAGCCGTTCACCATCACCCGTCCGGAGGTGGGCACGATCTCCCCCGTCAGGAGCTTAATAATGGTGGATTTGCCGGAGCCGGACGGCCCCACCAGAAAGGCGAAATCCCCGTCCTCTATGGTAAACGAAATGCCCTTCAGAGCCTCCGTCCCGTTGTCGTATACTTTTTTTACATCTATCAGACGAATCATATATTCCTCACATTTCATTCGGTAACAAAATGGTTACATATTACACATTATAAAATTTTTCTACAAATTTTGCAACAGGAAAAATATGAAAAAAGTGTGAACTGTCCCGCCGTCCGCCGCCCCCCACCAATGCGTAGGACGATGCCCACATCGCCCCGCCGCCTATGCACCGCATTCTCAAACCTTGTCATTGCGAGGGCATGAAATACCCGTGGCGATCCGTACTCTCCCTGCACCGCACTCCCGCATAGAAGAAAACGGATTCCCACGCACCGCACCCACGCTTTTCCCCGTCCCCCCCCAACTTTCCACTTCCCACTTTTCTCTTTCCGTTTTCAACTATAAAAAAGGAAGGCGCCGCCCCTGCAGCGCCTCCCCATTTGGGAACTCTATCCAATTTTTCACGCCTCAATGCCGCGGCTGGTGAGGTACTTCTTCACCATCAGCGCCACCTTGAAGGTGATGGCGTCGTCAAACTCCCGCAGGTCAAGCCCCGTGAGCTTCTTGATCTTCTCCAGCCGATACACCAGCGTATTGCGGTGGACAAACAGCTTGCGGGCGGTCTCGGACACGTTGAGGTTGTTTTCAAAGAATTTGTAAATGGTGAACAGGGTCTCCTGATCCAGCGCGTCGATGGGGTTCTTCTTGAAGACCTCCTGCAAAAACATCTCGCACAGGGTGGTGGGCAGCTGATAGATCAGCCGGCCGATGCCCAGATTCTCGTAGTTCACTATGTAGCGCTCGGTGTCGAACACCTTGCCCACCTCAATGGCGATCTGCGCCTCCTTGTAGGCCTTGGCCAGATCCCGCAGGTGGGTGGCCACGGTGCCCACGCCCACGAACACGGAGTACTCGCCGTCCACTTTCAGCGCCTCGCCGATCTGCTGCGCCACCTTGTCCAGGTCGCGGCCGTCGGCGCCCTCGGGCAGCTGGTGGATCAGCGCCACGTCCGCCTCGCCCACGCTGAGCACGAAGTCGTTCTGCCGGTCGGGGAACAGGCTCTGCACCGCGTCCATAGGCACGGCCTCCATGCGCTCGTCCACGGGACGGATGACGAAAACGCCGCGGTTTGCCTCCACGGGCACATGCAGCTCCTTGGCGCGCATGTAAATATCGCTGGGGAGAATGTTGTCGGAAATAATGTTTTTAATGAAGGAACCCTTGTCGTGCTTTTCCTCGTAGTAGGCTTTGGCGGAGTTCAGCGCCACGCAGGCCATGGCGCAGACGGTGCGCCCCACGCTGTCGTCGCCGCTGGCAAACACGGCGTAGTCAAAGTGGCTGCCCCAGCCGGGCAGCGCCTTGAAGGTCTTGCCCTCGATGGCCACGCAGTTGCCGTCGGCCAGCTCAATGGCCTCCACATATTTGGTCCATTTTTTGCCGATACCCGTCAGCTCGCTGCAGGCGATAACGCTGCCCTCGGCGTCCATGACGCCGATGACCCGATCCGTGGTTTCCTTGAACTGCAGCACTACATTTTGAAAGATCCGTCCCGACATGATAGTCCTCCCGAGCATCCTTGGTTAGGATGGTTTTTGTGCAATCTGTTTAGACCTTTTCTGTATTATACCGTCATAATCACGATTTTGCAAGAGTTTTTTTATGTATTTAACAAAAATTGTTGTCTTTTTTTTGGCAATCTGCCGCCACAAGACCCGCTGCACGGCGCAAACCGTCGATTTCCGCTTCGGTAAGATGACGAAAATTTCCGGCCGGCAGCGTGTTCTCCAGCATCAGCGGCCCCATGGAGAGCCGCTTGAGATACACCACCGGCGTGCCGCAGGCGGCCAGCATCCGCTTGGCCTGGTGGAATTTTCCTTCCCGCAGGGTCAAATGCACCTCGCCCTCCCCGCAGATCTTCAGCTCCGCCGGCAAGCAGCGCAGGCCGTCCGGCAGCGTGATCCCCTGAGCCAGCCGCGCCGCGTCCTCCGCCGTAGGCGTGCCCTCCGTGCGGGCGTAGTACACCTTGTCCACATGGTTTTTCGGCGTCAGCAGCCGGTGGGTCAGCGCCCCGTCGTTGGTCAGCAGTAGCAGGCCCTCCGTGTCCTTGTCCAGCCGTCCCACCGGAGAAAGCCCCTGCTTCCTCAGCTCCAGCGGCAGCAGATCCAGCACCGTCTTCTGCCGGCTGTCCTCCACCGCCGAGAGCACGCCCGCCGGCTTATGCAGCAAAATATAGGTAAACCGCCGGTACGCCACCGGCTCCCCGTCCACCCGTATGTCCGCCGCAGTCGGCTCCAGCTTCTGCTCCGGCGAGGCGGCGGGCGCTCCGTCCAGCGTAACGCGCCCCTGC
>OMQS01000080.1 GCA_900313295.1 uncultured Eubacteriales bacterium | reverse complement strand
GTCCATCATGCCGGGCATGGAGGCGCGGGCGCCGGAGCGCACGGAAACCAGCAGAGGATTCTCATGGTCGCCGAACTTCTTGCCGGTGATCTTCTCCATCTTCTCGATGTACTCCATGATCTCGGCCATGATCTCGTCGTTAATCTTCTGGCCGTCCTCGTAGTACTGGGTGCAGGCCTCGGTGGTGATGGTGAAGCCCTGGGGAACGGGCAGCCCGATGTTGGTCATCTCGGCCAGATTGGCGCCCTTGCCGCCCAGCAGCTCACGCATGGATGCGTTGCCCTCGGTGAACAGATAGCAGAATTTTTTACTCATAATACCCTCCAAAATACCTCTATAATTTGGTAACAATTTATTATAACCATAATAAAAAACAAAAGCAACACAAAACGAGTGATTTTGTTAATTTTTTTATTCTTTACCCTATTTCCTGAGCCGTTTTCCCGAAGAAATAGCGCATATCACAAAAAAAGAGCCGACAGCTGTTGAGGTGGGCGTTTTATTGTGGTATAATACCAGTGTATATTCAATTTTCGGCGGAACGGAGGTGCTGCGGATGGATCCCATATTGGAGCGCAGTATCCGCCGTGCCGGACGCAGCGGTCAGCTGCCCCACAGCGTCATTTTTTCCGGAACCGGCGACCTGTCGGCCGCCGCCCGCTTCTATGCCGCCGCCCTGCAGTGCCCGCAGCCGGACAGGCCCTGTCTGCGCTGTCCCGCCTGCGGAAAAGTCCTCCGCGGCACCCACCCCGACGTCATCACCGCCGAGGACGCGGAGCACAAGGATCTGTCCGTGGATGTGCTGCGCGCCCTGCGCAGCGAGGCCTTCATCCAGCCCAACGAGGGCGCGGCCAAGGTCTTTATCTTTCCCGATTGCCGCCGCCTGACGGTGCAGGATCAGAACGTGCTGCTGAAGCTGGTGGAAGAGGGGCCTGCCTACGCCGCGTTCCTCTTCTGCGCGGAAAACGCCGGCGTGCTGCTGCCCACGGTGCGTTCGCGGTGCGTGGAGTTTTCCGTGCGTCCCACGGCGCAGGAGGAGGGGGAGCTGCTGCCCCAGACGCAGGCGCTGCTGCAGGCCATGGCCGACGGCGAAACGGACGGCGTGGTGCGCACTTTGGTGAGCTTTGAAAGCGGAAAACTGACGCGGGAAAAGCTCCAGCAAGTGCTGCAGAGCAGCCGCGTGGTTGTCCAGCAGGCGCTGCGCCTGCGCTGCGGCGTGGAGCCGGAGCCGGTGTACGCGGCTCTGGCCGGCTCCTTGAGCCGAAGATTCAGAAAACGCCAGCTCATGGAGCTGTGCGAAATGCTGGGCAGATTTGCCCAAGAATGTGAATGGAACGTGGCTGTGGGGCAGGTTTTGGGCGCCATAGCCGCAGAATGGGAGGAGATCCTATGACAGAAGTCGTCAGCGCCCGCTTCCGCAGCGGATGCAAAATCTATTATTTCAGCCCCGGGCAGCTCACCGTCAGCCCCGGGCAGGACTTGATTGTGGAAACGGCGCAGGGTCCCGAGTATGTCACCTGCACGGAGGGCAACCACCCCGTGGAGGAGCATCAGGTGGTGGAGCCGCTGCGCCGCGTGCTGCGTCTGGCCACGGAGAACGACCGCCGCAGCCTGCAGCTTTCCCGCGAAAAAGAGAAAGAGGCTTTCACCGTGTGCCAGAAGAAAATCGCGCAGCACGGGCTGGAGATGAAGCTGGTGCGGGTGGAGTGCTCCTTCGACGGCAACAAGATACTGTTTTTCTTCACCGCCGACTGCCGCGTGGATTTCCGCGAGCTGGTGAAGGATCTGGCCTCCGCCTTCCACGCCCGCATCGAGCTGCGGCAGATCGGCGTGCGGGACGAGGCGAAGATGCTGGGCGGACTGGGCATCTGCGGCCGCCCCTTCTGCTGCAGCCAGTTTATGGACGATTTTATCCCCGTGTCCATCAAAATGGCCAAGACCCAGAGCCTTTCTCTGAACCCCACCAAAATTTCCGGCACCTGCGGCCGCCTTATGTGCTGCCTGAAATATGAGCAGGAGGCCTATGAGGACGCCGCAAGGCGTATGCCCAAAAACGAATCCTTCGTCCAGACCCCCGACGGCCCCGGCAACGTCAGCAATGTGAATCTGCTGAAGGAGCAGGTCACGGTGCGGCTGGACAGCCAGCCCGACTCCCCCCGCTGCTACCACAACTGCGAGGTGTGCGTCCTGCGCAACGGCAAGGGCAGCCGCGACGGCATTCAGGTGCCGGAGGAGCGTCCTGCCCGCCGCGTGGTGGAGGACGAGCTTGACGAGTTCCCCGCCGTGGTGTCCGATTTCCGCTTCACCGCGCCGGAACCGACTGCTCCCGCAGCCGGCGAGCAAAAAGAAGGCGGCCGTTCTTCCCGCCGGCGCCGCAGAGGCGGTCGGGGCGGTGAAGAGCGCAGCGCCGAGAAAAAGCCCGCCGAGCAGGCGCAGAAGACGGAAGGCTCCGACAAGCCCCGCAGCAGCCGCAGAGGCGGCAAAAAGCCCGAGGGCACCGCATCGGCTCCTCAGCCGCCCAAGGCGCAGGCCGCCGACGCACCGGCCAAAAAGCCCCGCCATCGGGGCGGACGCCGCCACAGCAAGCGCGGCGGCGCAGGCGGCAGCGGCAAGACGGAGGCGTGAGCACCATGGGAAAATTTAACGGCGTGCTTCTGGCCAGCGATTATGACAACACTCTGGTCTACACCGAGGATGCGCTTTTGAGCGGCGGCAAACTGCCGCCGCTTTCCCGCGAAAATCGGGAGGCCATTGAGTATTTTATGGCCGAGGGCGGCATCTTCTCCGTGGCCACCGGTCGGGCGCTTCCCAGCTTTGCCCCCATCGCCCCCACCATTCCCATGAACGGCCCCACCATTCTCTTCAACGGCGCTGCCATCTATGATTTTTCCCAAGCGCGATATTTGGCCACGGCGTTTCTGCCGGACGGCATTCGGGAGCTTCTGGCGCCGGTGGAGGCAGCCTTCTCCGGCCTGACCTGCGAGATCTATCACGAGGGCAGCGACATCCACATCCTGCATCCCAATGAGCTTACCCGCAACCACATGCACCTCACGGGTTCCTCCGCCATAGAGCTTTCATCCATCGAGCAAGCCCCCACACCCATCAGTAAAGTTCTGTTTGAGGAAACGGGCGAACGGGGGCAGGCGCTGGAGCAATATGTGCGCAGCATGCCTTGGGCCGAAGACTTCGAGATCGTAAAATCCGGCAAATTTTTTCTGGAGATCACCGCCAAAGGTGCCACCAAGGGCGGCATGATACGGCGGTTGGCCGAGCTGCTGGGCGTCCGTCGGGAGAATGTGTGCTGCGTGGGCGACCATCTCAACGACATCCCCATGCTCGCCTTCGCAGGCCATGCCTTTGCGCCGCAGAATGCCGTGGAGGCGGTGCGGCAGACGCCGAAGGTCGAGCTGCTGCCGGACTGCCGCGAGAGCGCCGTGGCGGAGCTGATCCGCCGGCTGGACGGCGTTTTCCCTCGAAATGCGGAATAAATCCCCCGCTTTTCAGCAAAAAAACAATTTACATATGCCTGAATCGTGGTGTATAATAGGTATAATGTGATCGAGCAAGATCAGAAAAATTATTTAATAACTTTTGAGTATCCAGGAGGAAGCGATCATGTCCAACTACATTCTTGTTATCAATCCCGGCTCCACCTCCACCAAGATCGGCGTGTTTGAAAACGACACCCTGCTCTTTGACAAGACTCTGCGGCATCCCGCCGAGGAGATCGCCAAGTTTGCCACCATTCCCGACCAGAAGGAGTGGCGCAAGGAGCTGGTGGAAGATGCTCTGCGTGAAAACAATTTTGACATCAAAATGCTGACGGCCGTCTGCGCCCGCGGCGGTCTGGTCAAGCCCATCCGCGGCGGCACCTATGCCACCTCCGACGAGCTGCTGAGAGACTGCGTGGTCGGCGTGCAGGGGCAGCACGCCTGCAATCTGGGCGGCCTCATCGCCCGCGAGATCGGCGACGAGCTGGGCATCCCCTCCTTCATCGCAGACCCCCCCGTGGTGGACGAGATGCAGGCCATTGCCCGCTATTCCGGCCATCCCCTGATCCAGCGTGTCAGCAAGTTCCACGCCCTGAACCAGAAGGCCGTGGCCAAGCGCTACGCCAAAGAAGTGGGCAAGAAGTACGAAGATCTGAACCTCATCGTCTGCCACATGGGCGGCGGCGTGTCCGTG
Organism: uncultured Eubacteriales bacterium; assembly: GCA_900313295.1. Classification (GTDB taxonomy): domain Bacteria; phylum Bacillota; class Clostridia; order Oscillospirales; family Oscillospiraceae; genus Vescimonas. The sequence continues at coordinate 1,458 of OMQS01000080.1, read as the reverse complement.
GGCGCTCATGTCAAGGGCAACGTGGTGGATACCGAGAATGCGCTGGACGGTGAGGGCCCCTTCTCCCCCGAGCGCTCCGGCTCCCTGCCCACCGACGCTGTGATGAAGCTGTGCTTCTCCGGCGACTACACCGAGGCGGAGCTGCGGAAGATGTTCGTGGGGCGCGGCGGTCTGGTGGCCTATGCCGGCAGCACCGATATGCGTGACCTGCTGAAGATGGCCGAGACCGATGCCAAGGTGGCCGAGGTCATCGACGCCTTCCACTATCAGATCGGCAAGGAGATCGGCTCTATGGCCGCCGCCATGCACGGCCAGGTGGATCAGATCATTCTCACCGGCGGCATTGCCTACGGCAAGGAGACCGTCCAGGCCCTGAAGGATATGGTGGAGTGGATCGCCCCCGTCACCGTCTATCCCGGCGAGGACGAGCTGCTGGCTCTGGCTCAGGCTGCCCTCCGCGTACTCACCGGCGAGGAGCAGGCAAAGGACTATTGATCCTTTCCTCTGCACACATACCCCCCAAAAAAGTACAGAGTCCCGGTTCCCGAAGAGCCTTTTCTGGGAACCGGGACCTTTTTTGTCTTTATGGCCTCGTTTCTTCACCGAAACGGCACCAAATTGCACCGAAACGGCACCGTCTCCGGTGCCGTTTCCCATGGATTATAGGGTGAAAATTTTTACGCCTTCATCACAAATGCCTTGCCGTCCACGGCGCGCATGGTGGCCAGAATGCCGTTAAGGTGGTCATACTCGTGCTGGATCAGCTCGGAGAGATAGTCCTCGCACAGCAGCTCCTGCACCTGCCAGTTCTCGTCCCTATAGCGGACGATGCAGCGGCGGTTGCGCTGCACCTTCACCAGCAGCCCCGGGAAGCACAGGCAGTCGTCCATCAGCTCCATCATCTCGCTGCCCACCAGCTCCAGCGTGGGGTTCACGATGACCCGTCGCACGCCGTCCAGATCCAAGCAGATAAGGCGTTTCTTAATGCCGATCTGGGGGGCGGAGATGCCGTGGCCGAAGCCGGCATCCTGCAGGCACTCGAACATATCCTCAATATCCGGCCGCAGCGCCTCCAGCTCCTCGCGGGTGACGGCGGTGCTGACTTCATACAGAGCGGGATCGCCCAAAAGCAAAACTTCACGCTTCATTTCCATTCTCCTCTCGCTTGCGCAAAAAACAATGTATACAGTATACTACCGAATCCGGCTGCTGTCCACCCCGAGTGCAGCCCTGTGTCCGCTCGCCGGAAGGCAAAAAAATCAGTCGCTGTCCAGCTTGAGCACGGCCATGAAGGCCTCGGTGGGAACCTGAACCGTACCGAGGTTCCGCATCTTTTTCTTTCCCTCTTTCTGCTTCTCCAGCAGCTTCTTTTTGCGGGTGATGTCGCCGCCGTAGCACTTGGCCAGCACGTCCTTGCGCATGGCCTTCACCGTTTCCCGGGCGATGATACGGCCGCCG
>OMQS01000079.1 GCA_900313295.1 uncultured Eubacteriales bacterium | reverse complement strand
TTCACTCCTTCCTCCATGGGAAAGAGGTTTTCGCAGGTTCCAGCGGCAGAGTTGTAGGTAGCCGCTCCGGCAAGGATGATGCAGGGGGCGTTTACCGGCAGCTGCTCACACAGCGCCCCGATGGAGAACTTATGCCGGCCGGTGGCCAGGGCAAACAGGTGCCCCCGGGCGGTAAACTCCCGCGCCGCCTCCGCGACCCTCGGATGGATGTATCCGCCGTCCACCAGCGTTCCGTCCACGTCGGACATAAACAGGATCTTTTTCATGCCGCCTCACATCTGCTCCAGCTTTTCCAGCTCCCGGATCACCTCACAGTACATACGGGGCACATGGAACGGCCCTTTGAACACGTTGCCCTTGGCTCTGGGTTCCGTGGGGGCGCCGTCGCGCCGCAGATACCCGTACCACTCGCCGTATTCCTCGTCGTTAAAGTGGGCAAAGCAGTATTCCATGAGCCTCTTAAAGTCCTCAAAATACCGCTCCTTGCCGGTGACTCTGTACAGCTTGATGGCGGCGATGAGCGCCTCGGTGTGCACCCACCAGAGCTTCATGTCGTGCTCATAAGCCTGCGGGGGATAGCCCTCCACGTCCACGAAGTACAGCAGCCCGCCGAACTCCTTGTCCCAGCCGTGGCGCATGGCGCCTTCATAGACTTTTTCCACAAAGGGGATCAGTTCCGGCATGTCCAGCTCCTCGGCCTCCCGCAGAAGTCCCCACGCCGCCTCCATGCAGTGCCCCGGGTTTGTGATGCGGCCGCCGGACACACGGCCGATGTACTCTCCGTTCAGCCCGACGCATTCCATCAGCGCGCCGTGCTCCTCGTTAAAATGATAGGTATAGATGTCGGCGATAAATCGTTTTTCGTTTGCGATGTACTCCGATGCATGGGCGGGGTCGGCCTGCCGCAGGGTGCGGCTCACCAGCGTGAGGACGCTTGCGTCGCACAGTCCCCGCATAGCCGGCGCCGCAGGGAGAAACTTCGGCGTGATCTTGTAGGGATCCTTGCTCGGATCATCATGGATGTCCAGCACCATGCGGTAGTATTTCCGCGCCTCCTGCAGATACGCTTCGTCGCCGGTGGCGCGATAGTATTCGGCGCAGGCCATGATGTAGAAAAATTCGCTGTAGGTATATCTTCTTTTCCGGAAGGGCGCTCCCTCGTCGCTGACGATGAAATACATCCTCCCGTCTGCGGGGTCAATGCAGTGCTTTTTGGCAAATTTCACGCAGCTTTCCGCCATGTCCAGCCACCGTTTATCGTGGCCGAAGTCATTATACACATGGCTGAACAGCCAGCCGCCCCGCCCCTGCATCCACACGCTCTTTTCGGCGGAAAAAACCTTTCCCTCCCGATCCAGACAAGTGCGGACGCCGCCGTTCACGGGGTCTGCGCCGTATTTTTCCCAAAACGGCAGCACGACGCCGAACAGTCCGTCGCTGAGCTTCTGCCTGTATGCGCTGATGGTCTTTTTATCCATAGAGAAACCTCGCTTTCCTGCGCCTGCGCCGCCGGTCAGGCGCGCCCGAAGGCGCACCTGACGCAGCGGATGTCACTACTTACTTTTCAAACAGCTCGGGGTACTTGCTCTGGATATCGGCCACGTTCTTCTTCGTCACCAGAATGCCGGGCACATAGATCTGGGAGGAGGAGATGGTGCCGCCCTTCAGGGCGTTGAAGATCTCGTTCACGCACACGCCGCCGCAGTCATCCCAGCTCTGGATCACGGTGGCATAGTAGGCGCTGTCGGGTTTGGCGATCTCGTTGAGCGCCTCGGCCTCGCCGTCAACGCCCACGATGGGCATGGAGGCCTCCAGCTTGGCTTCGCGGACGGCCTGCAGAGCCGCCAGACCCACGCCGTCAAAGGTGGCGAACACGCCGCCGATTTTGCTGCCGTCGGAGAGGATGATGGCTTCCATCTTGGACTTGATGTCGTCGTAGTAATCAGGCCATGCGTAGACCATGTCGTAGTCGATGGACAGCTTATCGTTCTGCGCCACCACGTCGGCCGCGCCGCCCTTGCGCTTGCGATCCATGGAGCCGATGTCGTTGTAGATCTGCAGGACCTTGCCCTCGCCACCCATGGCCTCGGACAGAGCGCCCATGACCTGCTCACCGATGGCGTAGTTATCGGACGAAGTGTAAATATCCACGCAGTCGATGTAGCCTGCGTCGCAGGAGCCGATGAGGATGCCGGCCTTGTGGGCAGCCTGCAGGCTCTCCTCGCATTCGCTCACGTCGCCGGACAGCAGGATGATGGCGTTCACACCCTGGGAAACGAAGTTGTTGATGGCGTCGTCACGGCTCAGAATATCGGTGGCCACGTTGTCGATGTAGGTACCGCCGTGGGCAGTGATCTCTTTTTTCAGAACCTCACGGGCATTGCGGGAGAAAACGGTGGACGTGCTGAAGGTGGTTATGCCGATCACGAAGGAGTCGTCTTTCCCCCCGTCTTTGTTGCCGCAGGCAACCAGCGTCAGGGCCATAACCAGCGCGAGAATAAGGGACAGGGCTCTTTTCATCTTCTTTTTCCTCCAAATTTATATTTTGGCAGAGCATTGTACCGCACCTCTGCCTGAGTGCCTTTTCATATTCGCCGGCTCAGTCCCGCTCAAACAGAACCTTCACGGCGCCGCTCTTGTCCTTGCCCCGCGCCGCCTCAATAGCCTCCACATACTGCTCGGGCTTGAAGCGGTGGGAAATGAGCAGGTTGTGATCCACCTGCTTATAGGCCAGCATCTCCAGCGCAATGGCAAACTCATCCCGATAGCCGCTCATGCCGTAGCTGTTGGAGGCGATGAGGGAGATCTCCTTCATGAACAGGGTGTTCAGATCCGTTTCCGGAACGCCGGCAAAAATGCCCATCATCACGATCTTACCCTGCCGCGTGGTGAAGGCGGCGGCATCGTTGATGGCGCCGGAGGAGCCGCCCACGCATTCGTAGGTCTGGTCGGCGCCGTTGCCGCCGGTGAGCGCCATGACGTCCTGCACCACCTGCTCCTTGTTTTTATAGAGCACCATATGGGCGGCGCCGCACTTTTTGGCGATCTCCGCCTGATAGGGGTACTTGGCAATGGCGATGAGGTTGCGGATTCCCTTGGCGTACAGCACCTGGATCATGCTCAGCCCCACAACGCCGCAGCCGTACACCACGCAGCACTCGCCCAGCTGCGGGTCGCCCAGCCGGACGGCGTGTACGTTCACCACCAGGATGTCCAGCAGCGCCGCCTCGTCCAGGGATACGTTATCGGGAATTTTGTGGAGCTTGTCCTTGTGAACGGCGGAGTATTCGCCGTAGCCGCCGGGGAGCATACGCACATAGGGCAGGCCGATGTGGGTCATGCCCTCGTCGCACATGTGGAACTGGCCGCTCATGCAGCGGGGGCAGGTGCCGCCGAAGTTCACGCAGGAGTGGATGGCCTCCACGGCCACGCGGTCGCCGGGCTTGAAGCCGGTGGCGGGGTCTGCCGCCACCACGGTGGAGGCGTCCTCATGGCCGAACACCGCCGGCAGGTTCTTTGCGGGGAAGCGGCCGTCCTGCATTCCGGAGAAGAAGTGCAGGTCGCTGCCGCAGATGCCGCACACGTTGTTGCGCACCAGCACCCAGTCCCCGCCGTACTCCGGCACAGGGAAGTCCTCATAGCTCAGCCCCTCGAACCAGGGCTTGCCGTTCCAAACGATCGCTTTCATCATTTTGTCCATTTCATCAAGTCCTTTCTTTCGTTCTGTATTTCGTTCTGTATTCACGCGGCTGCGCCTGCCGCGTCACTTGCTCTTTCTGTTCATCACCACGCTCAGCAGCACCGCCACGATGACCACGACGCCGGTGGTAATGTCCTGGAAGTAGTAGGTCATGCCCAGCATGGTCAGGCCGTTGGAGAGCATGGCAATGATGAACGCGCCCACCACGGAGCCGAGCACCGTGGGCTGACCTTCGCCGAACATGGTGGTGCCCAGGTAGCAGGCCGATATGGCATCCATCAGGTAGCCCTCGCCGGAGGTGGGCTGGGCGGAGTTCAGGCGGGAGCAGACCAGCACGGCGGAGAACGCCACCGCCAGAGAGGAGATGACATAGGAGATGAATTTATACCGGCGCACGTTGATGCCGCAGAACAGGGCGGCCTCCCGATTGCCGCCGATGGCGTATATGCGCCGCCCCAGCGTGGTCTTTTCCATCAGGATGAAGCACAAAACGATGAACACCAGCATGATAACGGCCATCACCGGCACCACGCCGAATAGCATCTCGCTGTTGAGGGAGCGGAACAGGTCGATGCCGGCGCCCTCCACGCCCTTGACATAGATGGGGTTGCCCTCCGTCATCATCATTTTCACGCCGTAGATCACCGAGCCCATGGCAAAGGTGGCTATGAAATCCGGCAGCCCCACATAGGACGTCAGCAGGCCGTTGGCGCAGCCGATCACCAGCCCCACAGCAATGCCGCCCAGCAGCGCCAGCCAGAAATTGGTGGTGTTCATAAGGATCTTGACAAAGATGATGCCCACCAGACCCGTGCTGTACCCCACGGACATATCAAACCCGCCCACGGCCATCACGAAGGTGAAGCCCAGCGTGATGATGGTCAGCGCCGACATCTGCTTGAGCAGGAGCATCACGTTTTTCAGCGTGAAAAATCCGTTTGCGGAAACGGAGAAGAATACGAACACCAGAATGGCCACGATCACCGTCCCGTAGTAGCGGACGATCCTTTTCGCCACGTCGCTTTTATTAGTCATCATTTGCTCTTACCTCCCAACATTGCGTGTGTGATCACTTCTTTTGCGTCGGCGCCGCCGGCGGGGAATTCCCCTATCACCTCGCCGTCGCTCATTACCAGAATGCGGTCGCAGAAGTCCAGCAGCTCCGGCAGATACGAGGAGAAAAACAGCACCGCCTTCCCCTCCTCGGCAATATCGCTTATGAGCTTATAAATGTCCCGCTTCGCCATGACGTCTATGCCCTTGGTCGGCTCGTCTAGGATCAGCACGTCAAAATCGCCGCACAGCCACTTGGACAGCACCACCTTCTGCTGGTTGCCGCCGGAGAGAAACCGGACGATCTGGCGCGGCCCCGTGGTCTTGATGGTCAGCGCCTTGATGTGCTCCTCGGCCACGGCTCGCTCCTTTTTCCGCTGCAGGAAAAAGCCCTTGGTGAACTTCTCCTGATACACCATGGCTACGTTTTCCGCCACGGTGAATTCGCCCACCAGACCCTGCACCCGCCGCTCCTCCGGCACCAGCGCAAGGCCGGCCTTCACGGCGGTTGTGGGCTTGGGCTTGTACTCCCGGCCGCCCACATACACCTTGCCGCTCACCAATCCGTCTATGCCGAAAACCGCCCGCGCCGTTTCGCTCTTGCCGGCGCCTACCACGCCGGCCACGCCCAGTATCTCGCCCTTGTGCACCGTCATGCTCACGTTCTTGAGCTTGCTGTTGCACAGGCCGTCCAACCGCAGCATCTGGCAGTCATAGTCGATGCAGCTTCCACGGGAAAAGCTCTCGTACTCCTGCTCGCCCACCATCATACGCACGATCCGGCGGCCGTCTATTTCGCTGCCCTCCAGCGTGCCCATCTTCTGCCCGTCCTTAAAGACCGTCACCCGGTCTGAAATGGCCGTGATCTCCTCGATGTTGTGGGAGATGAATATGATGCCCACGCCGGAGGCGCGCAGGTCGCGGATGATCTCCAGCAGCTTGTCCCGCTCCTCCTCGCCCAGTGCCGTAGTCGGCTCGTCAAAGATCAGGATCTTGGGCTGATAGACCAGCGCGGCGCTGATCTGAATGATGCGCTGCAAGGCCGTGTTGAAGTGCTTCACCGGCCGGCGGATGTCCAGCTCCACATTCAGCTGCGCCAGCACCTCCTGCGCCCTGCGTGCCATGGCCTTCTCGTCCAGCAGCCCCAGCGCACCCTTTTTCTCGCTACCGATAAAGATGTTCTGGTAGGCATTGAAGTACGGCACCAGATTGATCTCCTGGTGGATGGTGTAAAGCCCCGCCGCTTCGCTCTCTCCGGTGCTTTTGAAGCAGCACTCTGCCCCGTCCACAAAGTACCGCCCGAAGCTGGCCTGATACACGCCGGAAATGATCTTGACGAAGGTGGATTTGCCCGCGCCGTTCTCGCCGATCAGCGCATGGATCTCTCCGGCACGCAGGTCAAAATCAATGTCCGAGAGCACCCTGACCCGATTGAACTCCTTGCCGATGTTCTCCGCCTTCAGGAGGATCTTTTTTTCTTCCATACGATTCCTCACCTTCTGTCCTTTTCTTATGCCGCAGCTTCATGCGGCCGCCGTCGGTTTCAGTTTTTTCCAATTACGCACCACAATGTTCGTTTTCGTACATTTATTTAAGCACATTCCTCTATCTCATGTCAATAACTATTGTTTGTCGCTCTGTCACTTTCTCTGTTCTGTCAAATGATCTCCCGTTTTTTTGTGCATTTAGCACATAATTATTCCGTTAACCTTCGTGAATTTTAGTTAATAAACACTTTTCCACCATTTGTTTACCCTTTTTGTTCGTTTTAGAACATAATGCCTCATTTTTTCGCATTTTCGGTAAAGAACAGCTTTTATAGCAGCCGGCGTTTTTTCTATGGCTGTCCCTCTCCCACCGCCGCAGAGCGCAAAAAAAGCAGTCCCTGCCGGATATACGGCAGGGACTGCTTTTTTGTTACATGGAAATGCGGCTTTTGTTACGATCTCGGCCTATAGGCAGCCGCCCTGTGTAAACACAAATGTTAAGTTTTTTTCCGCTTATTCCGCCCGAAGGAACAGCACACCCAGCGTGCCGGGGCCGCAGTGGGAAGACACGGTGCAGCCCGCCTGCGTCACAAAAACCTCGCGGAACGGAGCCAGCGTCTTCACCAGCGCCGTCAGCTCCTGCAGCGTTTCCTCGGCCACCTCGCCGGAGTGGGTGATGAACGCCCAGTCCTCCAGCACTTTCTTGCCCGCCAGCCGCTCGGTAATATACTGGCGGTAGACCTTGTCCATGGAGCCGCGGTACTTCTTGCAGACCACCAGCTTGCCCTCCCGCATTTCAAGGCACGGCTTCAGCTTGAGTACATTGGCGCCCAGCGCCGCCACGCCGCTGCAGCGCCCGCCTTTCCACATATATTCCAGCGTGTCCAGCACAAAGCTGGTGTCGCTGAGGGGCGCCAGCCGGCGCAGCTCCCGCGCGATGTCTTTGGCGGCCATGCCCTGATCCCGAAGCTTGGCGCCCTGCAGCGCCAGCAGGCCGCCGCCGGAGGAGAGCTGGCGGCTGTCCACCACGTGGATGCGCTCCTCTGCCCCCAGCTCGGACACGGCCATCAGCGCATTCTGGCAGGTGCCGGAGAGGTCGGCGCTGATGTCGATGTGGACAATGTCAAAGCCCTCGGCAAGAATTTTTTCAAAAAAAGCGCAGAACTCCTGGGGGCTCACCGCCGCCGTCTTGGGGAGGATGCCCTCCTTGCGGTACTCGGCGTAGAGATCCGCCGAGGTGTAGCTGCCGTCGTCGGGGAAAACCCGCTCCCCGCTCTGGATGGTCAGGGGCACGGTGCGGATAGCGAAGCGCTCCAGCAGCGCCGGCGTCAGGTCGCAGGTGCTGTCGTATGTAATGCAAACGGGTCTGTGCATGATGCCACTCCTCCTATTATCTATATCATCACTATGGACAGTATAAAGGGTAAAGCTCAAGTGAACCTCTAAAAAAGCTCGATTTTTGGGGAATAATATGGTAGAATCAGAAAAAACGGGAAAGGAGAGGGGCGTATGTTTCGGATCCTGGTGGCAGAGGACGACGAGAGCACCCGTCTATTGATGTGCGAGGTGCTGCGGCAGGCGGGCTACGAGCCGTGCCCCGCCAAGGATGGCGTGGAGGCGCTGGAGGTCATGGAGCACTACCAATGCGATCTGGCGGTGGTGGACATCACCATGCCCCGCATGGACGGCATCGCCTTCACCCAGACCCTGCGGGAGGGGAACTGCGACCTGCCGGTGCTGATGGTGACGGCGCGGGTGACCCAGGAGGACAAGCGGCGGGGCTTTCGGGCGGGCACGGACGACTACATGGTCAAGCCCGTGGACGAGGAGGAGATGCTCTGGCGCATCGAGGCGCTGCTGCGGCGCTACCGCAGCACGGCGGAGCGGCGGCTGACGGTGGGGGACACGGTGCTGGATCGAAGCGCCCTGCAGGTCATCACCCCACGGGGCACGGAGCAGCTGACGGCCAAGGAGTTCATGCTGCTGTTCAAGCTCCTGAGCTACCCGCGGACGCTCTTTACCAAGCGGCAGCTCATTGACGACATCTGGGATCTGGACAGCGAGGTGGACGAGCACACCGTGGAGGTGTATATCTCCCGCCTGCGGGATCGGTTTCGGGAAAATGGGGATTTTGAGCTGCGCACCATACGCGGCTTTGGCTACATGGGACTGCCCCGAGAGGAGAAAAATGAGCAGAAATAAAGGAAAAAAAGAAAATCCGCCTGCCCGACTGCTGGGCACCATGTCCCTGCTGGTGCTGGGGCTGGTGGCGGTGTACGCCACGGTGGCGCTGGGCATTTATTCGCTGGTGCAGCGGCTGGTGCATCTGGAGGACAGGAACTATCCTCTGCTGTGGCCTATTCTTATCCTCTCCGTGAGCGCTATACTGGGCGTGGTGCTGGCCATTCTCATATTCCGGTGGTATCTGGGGCCGCTGTCGCGGCTGATGCAGGCCACCCAGGCCGTGGCCGCCGGCGACTACTCCGTGCGGGTGGAGCTGCGGGGCGCCAGAGGCGAGATGGCCAGCTGTGTGCGCAGCTTCAACAAAATGGCCGAGGAACTGAGCAGCGTGGAGCTTTTGCAGTCGGACTTTGTGAACACATTTTCCCATGAATTCAAAACGCCCCTCATCTCTATACGGGGCTTTGCCAAGCTGCTGCAGAGCAGAGATCTGACGGAGGAGCAGCGGCAGACCTACACGGACACCATCGTGCGCCAGTCGGAGCGGCTGGCCGCTATGAGCACCCACATTCTGGAGCTGACGCAGTACGAGAACACGGAGATCGTGTCCGGCAAGACCACCTTCAGTCTGGACGAGCAGCTGCGCCGGTGCATCCGCCAGCAGGAGCGAGGCTGGCTGCAGAAGGGGCTGACGGTGGCGGGAGATCTGGATCCGGTGGACTACTACGGCAACGAGGAGCTGATGGAGCACATCTGGTCCAACCTCATTTCCAACGCCATACGCTTCACCCCCGCCGGCGGGGAGATCACCGTGGTGCTGCGCAAGGAAAGGGACGAGATCACCGTGTCCGTTTCCGACACTGGCATCGGCATGGACGAGGAGACCCAGCGGCACATATTTGATAAATTCTATCGGGCGGAGCCGTATCCGGACAATCGGGGCAACGGGCTGGGCCTGTCCATCGTGCGGCGGGCAGCGGAGCTGTGCGGCGGGCAGGTGACTGTGTTTTCAAAGCCCGGCAAAGGCTCCACCTTTACAGTGACGCTGACAGCGGAAGAGGCGTGACGCCCGCGAGGAAAAACGGTTGCAAAGTGCGTTAAAAGTGTGTATAGTATAGGGACACACAGGGGGAGGTCATACTATGAAGGAAAAACTGAGGCTGGGGCGGCTGGTCCCCCGCTACACGGTTCCCTGGCTTCTGGGCGCTCTGGCCTGGCAGCTTTCGCTGTATTTTTTGGCCAAGGTGCTCACGGACGGGCGCTATCACTACGACCTGTCCGTTTCGCTGGACGGGCGGATCCCCTTCGTGCCCGTTTTTATGCTGATCTACTGGGGCGCCTATATCTCCTGGGGGCTGAACTACATCATGGCCGCCCGTGAGAGTCGGGAGCACTGCAGGCGGTCTATCACCGCAGACATGACGGCAAAGGCGCTGTGCTTTGTGCTCTTCCTGCTGCTGCCCACCACCATAGCCCGTCCGGAGGCGGCCGGCAGCGGCCTTATCGGCTGGCTCACCCGCACCATATACGCGGCGGACACGCCGGTGGCGCTGTTTCCATCCATCCACTGTGTGGACTCCTGGCTGTGCTGGCGGTTTCTGATGGACTGCAGGAAGGTGCCGAAGTGGTACAAGTGGGTGAACTTCGTATTCTCCCTGCTGGTGTGCGCCTCCACAGTGCTGGTGAAGCAGCATGTGGTGGTGGATATTTTCGCCGGCATCGCCGTGGCGGAGGCGGGACTGCTGCTGTCGCGGCTCTACTATGACCGGAAAGAACGGCAGAAAAAGGCAGAGGTCTGACAGGCCGTGACCGACCCGACAGGCCGCAGGGGGCAGGCGCACCTGCTCAGGTGGTATTTTCGGAGGATTTTTCAAATGAAAAAATGCATCTTAATGGCGCTGTGGGCGCTGACGGCGCTTTTCCTGCTGGCGGGCTGCGGCAAAAAGACGCCGGCGGGCACATGGATCATTGCCGCGGACAACGATCTCAGCCCCTTTATCTACGCGGGCGCCGACGGCAAGGCCGCGGGGCTGGACGCCGAAATTCTGGAGGCCATTGCCGAGGATCAGGGGTTTCGGTACGAGCTGCGACTCTCGGACTGGAACACCGCCATGGGCGTTTTTACCTCCCATCAGGCGCAGGTGCTGCTGGGAAGCCTTGCCAGCAATCAGGAGCGCGCGGACGGCGGCTGGTACTTTTCAAGCAGCTTTTATGACGGCGTGACCCAGAGCATGGCCATGGAGCCAAGCAGCGACACCAACACGCTGGAGGATCTGGCGGGAAAGGCCGTGGCCGTGGTCTCCGGCTCGCTGGGCGCCGAGTACGCCAAGAGCCTGAAGGATCAATACGGCTTCTCCATCGCCACCTACAAGGACTCCCACGCCATGTACGCGGCGGTACTGGACGGCACGGCGGCGGCCTGCTTCGAGGACACGGAGGCTATGCGGGACAGCATTGAAAGCGGCATCGGCCTGCAGATGGTGGAAAGCAGCGAGAGCCGGCCCGTGGGCTACTGCGTCGCCGTTTGCAACGCCGAAAACCGGACATTTCTGGAGCTTTTTGACAAAGGGCTGGAGAATATCAAGGCAAACGGCACCTATGACAGGCTTCTGGCCAAATACGCAAAATAACCTACCATATTAATAGGAAATATTTTGTGCAGTTTGCCAGTTGCAATTCGGGAAAAATTACCGTATACTAAGGCATCATCAGGAAAGGAGAGCCTATATGAACCGTTTCGCTCAGAACAACTGCTGCAAGGCCATCTGTATGGTCTGTTGTTGTTGCGCCCATTTTGGTCATGTATGCTCTGCTGGGTCGCCGGAAGCCTGATTTTCCGGCAGCACGTTTTTCACCAATCGGCAGAGGGTGCATGACGCACCCTCTGCTTTTTTCACATATGGATGCGTCGGCATCTTCTGCCCCACTATGAAAGGAAGATCATTATGAACATCTATCGCTCTGCATCCCAACTGGTCGGTCACACCCCCCTGCTGCAGCCCGTGCGCTACAGCCAGCAGCTTCAGCTCCCGGCAACGGTGCTTGTGAAGCTGGAATACTTTAACCCCGCCGGATCCGTGAAGGATCGCGTGGCGCTGGAGATGATCGAAACCGCCGAAAAGGACGGCAAGCTCCTGCCCGGCGGCACCATCGTGGAGCCTACCTCCGGCAACACCGGCATCGGCCTCGCCGCCATGGGCATTGCCAGAGGCTACAATGTCATCCTCACCATGCCGGAGTCCATGAGCATGGAGCGCCGCCAGATGCTGGCAGCCTACGGCGCGCAGCTGGTGCTGACCCCCGCCAAGGGCGGCATGGTGGGCGCCGTGGAAAAGGCCAAGGAGATCGCCGCCGAGACGCCCAACAGCTTCTTGGCAGG
>OMQS01000058.1 GCA_900313295.1 uncultured Eubacteriales bacterium | reverse complement strand
AGCCCAGCCTGTCAGCCCAGCTTTTCCGGAAACTCCACTCCGTTCAGGCGCATAATGGTGCGCAGGGGATAGTCCCGATCCAGATAGTTCTCGCAGTACCACTGGAAGGTGGCCTCCGGCAGATGCACCAGCTCCGGCGCTTCGCAGCGGAACAGCTCAAAGGTATTTTGGTCGCCGCTGAGCAGCGCCGCCAGCACGTCCAGCCGCTTTTCCTCCGCCAGCCGGTCAAAGCAGGCGTCCATCACGGCGGCGCAGACCTGCTCGGCCTGCGGGGCATACTGCTCCTTGTTGCCCAGCCAGTAGAGAAACTCGTTGGGATCCAGATCCAGCTTGGTGGTGATCTGGCTCAGCTTATAAAACTCCTGCCAATCCTTCTTTTTCAGCACCTCGATGAGGTACTGCACCAGCCCGTCGTCCAGCGCAACGCAGTCCAGAAACACCTCGAAGGCGTGCTTGCCGGCGTCGGGGTCTGGGGTATTTTCCTCCGGCTTTTCCTCCGCCTCGGCAGGCTCTTGCTGCGCCTGCTCCGCCAGCGTCTGCGCCGCCGACAGCATATCCTCCATGGAGAAGCTGTCGTAGGCATCCTGGGGGATCTCATCGCCGGCCGCAGCGGCGCAGGCGCGCACAAAGACGGGGATGCCCATGGCCGAGATCTGCTGCTGCAGCTCCATGGCTCGGCGCATTTCGTCGGTCTCGGTGAGGGTGATGCCGGCGGGAGCAGGCAGGGTGCCCTCGCAGATTTGCGTCATGTATTGGATGTAATATTCAAATAATGTCATATCGCAGCCTCGCTTTCCTTCCAAACTCTACCACAGGACAGGCGGAATTGCAAGCGGCTCTTAAATATGGTAAAATAAAGGAAACGAAAGGAGGGACGAGCTGTGCGGGAATACTATGCCGCCCCCATGGAGGGGCTTACCGGCTGGCGCTGGCGGCAGGTGCAGGCGGCGCTGTTCGGCGGCGCAGACCGGTACTACACGCCGTTTCTGTCCCCCAACGCCAATTTTGAGTTCCAGACCAAGGAGCTGCGGGAGATAGATCCGGAAAACAATCGGGGGCTGCCCGTGGTGCCCCAGATCCTCACAAATCGCGCGGAATACTTCGTTTGGGCGGCGCGGGAATGCCAAAGCCGAGGGTATAAAGAGGTTAATCTAAATCTGGGCTGCCCCTCCGGCACCGTGACGGGAAAGAAAAAGGGGGCGGGGCTGCTGCGGGAGCCGGCGCTTCTGCGCGCGCTGCTGGAGGGTATATTTGACGCGCTGCCGGATATGCAGGTGTCTGTCAAGACCCGCATCGGCTGGGACGACCCCGACCGGTGGCCTGAACTGCTGGAGCTGTTCAATGCGTTCCCCATCTCGCTGCTCATAGTCCACCCTCGGGTGAGAACGCAGTTTTATAAGGGGGAGGTCAGCAGGGAGGCGTTTTCGTGGGCGCAGAGCCACACCCGCCTGCCCCTGTGCTATAACGGCGACCTTTTTTCGGAGGAGGATGTGGCGTCGGCGCCGCAGACACCGCTGATGTTCGGGCGGGGACTGGTGGCCGATCCGGCCTTGCTGCGCCGGCTGCGGGGCGGCGCGGCGGCATCGGCGGCGGAGCTGCAGAAGTATCACGACCGACTCTACGAAGCCTACCGCCGCGATTTCGGCGGCGGCACGGCGGCGCTGCACCGCATGCGGGAGCTGTGGGCGTACCTGTCGGGCAGCTTTCAAAACACGGATGCGCTTCTGCGCGGGGTGCGAAAGGCTCGCTCCTGCGTCGAATATGAGCAGACCGTCCGCAGCTTTTTCGCGCAAGCGGAGCTGAAATAAAAAATCCTGCCCGAAGGCAGGATTTTTTGTGCAGTTGTTATTTCAGTACGAACACGGTGCAGTTGCGGCGGCCGAAGCGGCAGGCCTCCCGATAGGTGTCGAACCACAGATCCAGCTTGTAGCCCTTGATGCTGGTGCCGCAGTCGGAGGCGGTGGCCATGCCGTAGGTCAGATAGCCGTCGTCGGTGTAGATATAGAAGCGGGTGCCGTAGGGGAACACGGAGGGGTCCACGGCGATGTTGCCGTATTGCGTGGGGCGACCGGAGGCGCCGCGACCCTTGGTGGAATAGGCGCTGGCGTTGCAGGTGACCTGCGAGGAAAAGGCCATGGTGTCGCCGGAGGCGAAGACCAAGTAGCCGCTGCCGTCGCTGTTGCGATGGACATTCACCAGCTTATCGTCCCTCGAAACGGAGTCCACCAGCGTGCCGTATTTTACAACTTGGGTAACGGAATTGTCGGCTGTGGCGGAAATAAATTCGGATTTTTCCAATTTACCTTTTACAAAAATGTCAAGATAGGTCTGGGTCACGGAACCGGGGACACCGGCGGTGATGATCTCCTCCGTGCCCTTTTTCATCAGAGGGGAGGCGATCCGCTCCACGGCGTAGTCCGTTTGCACCTGCACGTTGCGCAGCCGCGTGTACTGGCGGCACACGGTGATGTTGGTGGTGCCGGAGGTGAGATCAACGACTACCATTTCATCGCCGGCCACCTCGATATTGGATCGGCGCAGCAGGTTGGCTACCGTTTCGCGGCGGGTGGTGACAGAGGTGGATTCCGAATCGCTTCCGTCGGTGGCGGCCAGCAGCCGCACATCGCCGGAGGGGCTTTGCAGGGAGGCGGAGGAGCCTTCCTCGGTGTCGGTGAGCAGCACCTCCTGCCCCTTGGGGAGAATGAGCTGCACGTCCACGGCGCCGGTGTTGTTCTGCCTGACGTAGAGCGCTTCGCTCCGGTAGGCCAGGGTGGAATCGGCGGTGACGGTGTAGGTGTCCTCCCGGTCAATGAGCAGGTATACGCCTGTGTCTTTGGGGGCAGGCCCCATGCAGACGCAGAGCACCAGACCCAGCAGCGTCAGCGGGGCAAGACCCAGCAGCAGCCGGCAGCGCTTCATAGGGCGGTCTCGCAGACAGCCCATGCGGGATAACAGCGTTCGAATCATGCGGTATTTTCCCCTCCGCTCGTTTTTTGCCGGAGCGGAGGCTCCTTTCTGTGAATAATAATAAGAATTGCATCCTCAAAAATTAAGGAAATGAATCTTGTTTGTAATTGTTTTGTAATACTTGTAACAAAAACAAATTTGGCAGAAGTATAACACTTTTTTGCGGATATGTCAAGTTTTTCCGGTATTGGCCGGATTTATGCGCCTTCAAACCGAAAAAGATTTCTCATTTTGCGCGGAGGAAAAGATAAAACGGTTACAAATCTCCAGCAAAAAAACGGATACATTCCCTGTTGCCTGCGGCGGCATAATTCGGTATAATGATAGCGGTATTTTAGGGCAAGGAGGAACGTTCATGCGTCCTGAATTCATTCCAGTGGGGCATATCGTCAACGCCCACGGCATCAAGGGAGAGGTCAAGCTGAATCCGGAGGGATTTACGCCGGAGTTCGTGGCGGAATTTGACACGCTCTATATAAACGGACAGGCCATTCGCGTGAAGAGCCGGCGGGTCCACAAATCCACGCTTCTGCTGACGCTGCCGGAGGTGGAGGATATGGACGCCGCTCTGGCGCTGAAGGGGCGGGAGGTCTCTGTCCGGCGGGAGGACGCTGCGCTGCCGGAGGGGGAGTATTTTGACGCGGAGCTGATGGGCGCCGCCGTGTTGGACGACGCCACCGGCGAGGAGCTGGGCACGATCCGTCGGGTGCTGCACTATCCCGCCCACAAGGTCTACGAGGTGCGGGGGCAGCGGGAGTATCTCATTCCCGCCGTGCCGGAGGTGTTCATCGCCTCGGTGGATGCTGACGCCGGCGTCGTGCGTATTCACATGATGAAAGGACTGGCCACCGATGAGAATTGACATCATGACCCTGTTTCCCGACGCTATTGAGGCCATGATGGGGCAATCCATCATCGGCCGCGCCAGAGAGCGGGGCTATATCCGGCTGTTCACCCACCAGATCCGCAACTACACCACCAACAAGCAGATGCAGGTGGACGACTATCCCTATGGCGGCGGTCGGGGCGCCGTGATGCAGGCTGATCCCCTGTACCGCTGCTGGGAGCACGTCTGCCAAGAGGTGGGCGAGAGACCGCACACCATCTATATGTCCCCCTGCGGACGGACGTTTACGCAGGAGGTGGCCAAGGAGCTGAAGGCCGCCTATGAGAACATCCTTCTGGTCTGCGGCCACTACGAGGGCGTGGATCAGCGGTTTATCGACGAGTGCGTGGACGAGGAGCTGAGCATGGGCGACTTTGTGCTCACCGGCGGCGAGATACCGGCCATGGCCGTGGCGGACTGCCTGTTCCGCATGGAGGAGGGCGTGCTGCCGGAGGAGAGCTGCTACACCGACGAGAGCCACTGGAACGGGCTTTTGGAGTACCCGCAGTATTCCCGCCCCGAGGAGTGGCACGGGCGCAAGGTGCCGGCCATCCTGCTCAGCGGCAACCACGGCGGCGTGGACGACTGGCGCAGAAAGGAGAGCTACAAGCGCACCATGGCGCGCCGGCCGGATCTCTGGGCGAAGTTCGATGAGAGCGCCGTCACCACCAAGCACGACAAAAAGGTGCTGCAGCAGGCCAAGGACGAGTTTGCCGCCGAGCAGGAAGGAAAAACGGAATAAGCAGAGGGAGATGCGGCGCATGATGCGGCATCTCCCTTTTTGCGGGGAGTTCGTCACGATTTTTTGCCGCTCGCCGCTAAAATTTTTGCCGCTTGCCGCCAAAATCCCCTTGACTTTTTAGGGGAAATAAGGTATTATAAGCGAGGTTGTAAAGCAAATGAACTTTACAGAAGGAGGGCGAACCGTGAAAAACCAGACTTACCGCATGACCATGCTTCTCGATTTTTACGGCGAGATCCTGACCCAGCGGCAGAGAGAATTCTTTGACCTGTACTATAACGAGGACCTGAGCCTGGCGGAGATCGCCGAGAACTACGACATCAGCCGTCAGGGCGTTCGGGATGCTATCGTCCGCGCCGAGGCCGCCATGAACGAGCTGGAGGACAAGACCGGTCTGCTCAAGCGCTTTATGCGCCTGCGGGAGAAGATCGACGCCATCGAGTCTGCCGCCGGCGAAATTCGGCAGCTGAACTACCGCCAGTATGAAAATCCGGAGCTGGAGCGGCTGGCAGGGGAGATCCTCACCTGCGCCGCCGCATTGAAGGAGTAAAAAACCATGGCCTTTGAGGGACTGAGCGAAAAATTAAATGAAACCTTCAGGCGCCTGCGTGGCAAGGGACGGCTGACGGAGAGCGACGTCAAGGCCGGCCTGCGCGAGGTGCGTCTGGCGCTGCTGGAGGCGGACGTCAGCTACAAGGTGGTCAAGGACTTCATCGCCAAGGTCACCGAGCGCTGTGTGGGCAGCGACGTGCTGGAGAGCCTGACCCCTGCCCAGCAGATTGTGAAGATCGTGAACCAGGAGCTTACGGAGCTTATGGGCGGCAGCAACGCCCGCATCGCCACGGCTCCCAAGGGGCCTACCGTTGTGATGATGGTGGGTCTGCAGGGCGCCGGTAAGACCACCAACTGCGCAAAGCTTGCGGGCTTCATGCGCCGGCAGTACGGCAAGCGGCCGCTGCTGGTGGCCTGCGACGTGTACCGTCCCGCCGCCATCACCCAGCTGCAGGTGGTGGGCAGGCAGCTGGACATTCCCGTCTTCGAGATGGGGCAGGGCGATCCCGTGAAGATTGCCCAGGAGGCGCTGAAGTTCGCCGCCGACCACGGCCACGATCTGGTGTTTCTGGACACCGCAGGCCGCCTGCATATCGACGAGCAGCTCATGGACGAGCTGAAGAATATCAAGGCAAACATCCACCCCAACGAGATCTTGCTGGTGGTGGACGCCATGACCGGTCAGGACGCCGTGAACGCCGCCACCGCCTTTGACGAGGCGCTGGGCATCGACGGCGTGCTGCTGACCAAGCTGGACGGCGACGCCCGCGGCGGCGCTGCTCTGTCCATTCGGGCGGCCACGGGCAAGCCCATCAAGTTCGTGGGCACCGGCGAAAAGCTGGACATGATCGAGCCTTTCCACCCCGAGCGCATGGCTTCCCGCATTCTCGGCATGGGCGACATGCTCACCTTCATCGAGAAGGCCGAGCAGCAGTATGACGAGAAGCAGGCCAAAAAGCTGGAGGAAAAGCTGCGGAAAAACCGCCTGAACCTCTCGGATTATCTGGATCAGCTGGAGCAGCTGCAGAAAATGGGCGACCTGAGCCAGATCGCCTCCATGCTCCCCGGCAATCTGGGCAAGGGGTTTGATGCCAGCCAGATCGACGAGAAGCAAATGCTGCACAACAAGGCCATCATCCAGTCCATGACGGTGAAGGAGCGGGAAAATCCCCAGATCCTCAACGCCTCCCGCAAGCGGCGCATTGCCGCCGGCTGCGGCCTGGAGGTGGTGGATGTGAACCGTCTGCTCAAGTCCTTTGAGGCTATGCAGCAGCTCACCAAGGCCATGACCAAGGGCAAGATGCGCGGCATGGGCGCTCTGATGGGCGGCATGGGCGGCGGCTTCGGCGGCGGCAGCATGCGCAGCTTCGGCCGGAAAAAGCGGCTCAAGTAAAGCTGCAAAAAGCCTCGCAGAGTTCGCGTTCGCAGACTGCGATCCCTTTGGCAGAAAAATCGTAGATTTTTCGCCGGTTACAGAAATAAGTGCGACTGCATTTATCAAAATAATTATTTATATTTGGAGGAAAATGACCATGGTTAAGATCAGACTGAGAAGAATGGGTGCTAAGAAGGCTCCTTTTTATCGCGTAGTGGTGGCTGACTCCCGCTATCCCCGTGATGGCCGCTTTATCGAGGAGATCGGCACTTACAACCCCTGCGTGTCCCCCGCCGAGATCAGCATCGACGCAGACCGTGCCCGTGAGTGGATCAAGACCGGCGCTCAGCCCACCGACACCGTTCGTGCTCTGCTGAAGAAGGTCGACGTTCTTTAATCAGAGGGTGCGGCCATGAAGGAACTGCTGCTCTATATCGCCAGAAGCCTGGTGGATCATCCGGATCAGGTCACTGTCACGGAGGTCGGCGAGGCGGACGATCTGACGCTGGAGCTGCGTGTGGCACCCGAGGATATGGGAAAGGTGATCGGCCGTCAGGGCCGCATTGCCAAGGAGATCCGCACTGTGGTGCGGTCTTATGCCCAGCGCACCGGCGTGAAGGTTTCGGTCGATATTGTTGATT
>OMQS01000071.1 GCA_900313295.1 uncultured Eubacteriales bacterium | reverse complement strand
TGCCCACCACCGCGCTCAACAGAGAAAACACCGAAAATAACTAAAATAATTTGAACAAATTAAAAACCTTTGAACAGCATTTTGACTGTTCAAAGGCTTTTTTGCAATTTATTCGGTGGTTTCGGTTTCCTCGACAGGTTCCGTCCAGTCCACCATGGTAGCCACGCACCGGTTGATGTTTTTGCCCTCGCCGTAGAACTTGGCCTCGTAGTCCGTCATCACGCCCACAGGGCCGTTTGCGTGAAGGTCGCGCGTCACCTCCGACAGCTGAAAACCGAACTGCGGGATCTCCTCCAGCGACCACTCAAAGAGCTTGTCGTTGTCGGTCTTGAAATGGATCTGCCCGCCCTCCTTCAACACCTGCCGGTATTTCTTCAAGAAATTTCCATGGGTCAGCCGACGCTTTTTCTGATTGCTTTTAGGCCACGGATCACAGAAATTGATGTAAAGGCGATCCACTTCACCGGCGGCGAAAAGCATAGG
The DNA here is from genome assembly GCA_900313295.1 of uncultured Eubacteriales bacterium. Classification (GTDB taxonomy): domain Bacteria; phylum Bacillota; class Clostridia; order Oscillospirales; family Oscillospiraceae; genus Vescimonas. Next base: position 11,200 of record OMQS01000071.1, on the reverse strand, counting down.
CAGAAGAGCGGCGTCGGCGTCGAGAAAGAACACGTTTTGTAAACCCTCCGCCGTTACCCGCTCCATGGCCACCACCATGGCGTCCGGCACTTTTTCCACGGCGATGAGCAGCGTGTCCGGCTGCGCCTTGGCTGTGCCGGCGGTGAAGCGTCCTTTGCCGCAGCCTAACTCCACCTCCAGACTTTTGGCCTGCGGATAAAGCTCCCGCCAATGCCCCCGCAGCTGCTCCGGATCGCGGATCCAGCAATCGCCGCAGGCGTCCATGCGGGGGTGCAGATTTTTCTTTTTGCGCATACGCATGATGAATTTCCTCCCGAGCTCTGGCCCATTATTACCACCGTATCATACCAAAAATGCCGCCAAATGTAAACGGATAAAACCGATTTGACCGGAAAAAAGAAACGGCGGAGAAAAGAGTTGGAAGAAAGCCTTGAAAAGTGTGCAAAGAATGACGCTAGGTTTTGTGCGATATGTAAAAAACAAAAAAGATGGTCGGGAAACACTTGATAAAAAATAAACGAGGTACTATAATAAAAGCTGTATGAAAGGGTCTTCTTGCCGGCAAAAAAGCGGGCAAGCCTGCCCCGTCAAACCAATCCGCAGAGGATCGTGGGGATACGATCCTCCGCAGGATAGAAGGAGGAGCTATCGTGACCAATGTTCTGTTAGAGAAAAAGGGTAACATTGCTGTGGCCACCATCAACCGTCCCAAGGCGCTCAACGCCCTAAACTCCGAGGTTCTGGAGGATCTGAACGAGTTGGTGGAGCTGGTAAATGCCGACGAGGAGATCCGCGCGCTGGTGCTGACGGGATCCGGCGAGAAGGCTTTTGTGGCCGGCGCCGACATCGGCGAAATGAGCACTCTCACTAAGGCCGGTGGGGAGGCTTTCGGCAAGAAGGGCAACAACGTGTTCCGCAAGCTGGAGACCATGCCCATTCCCACCATTGCGGCCGTGAACGGCTTCGCTCTGGGCGGCGGTTGCGAGCTGAGCATGAGCTGCGACATCCGCATCTGCGCCGACACTGCTGTGTTCGGTCAGCCGGAGACCGGCCTTGGCATCACTCCCGGCTTCGGCGGCACCCAGCGTCTGGCGCGCCTGGTAGGTCCCGGCATGGCCAAGCAGCTCATCTATTCCGCCAAGAATATCAAGGCGGACGAGGCGCTGCGTATCGGCCTGGTGAACGCCGTGTATCCGCTGGAGGAGCTGATGCCCGCCGCGGAGAAGCTGGCCGCCACCATCGCCAAGAACGCCCCCATCGCCGTGCGCGCCTGCAAGAAGGCCATCAACGACGGCCTGCAGGTGGATATGGACGCCGCCGTGGTCATTGAGGAGAAGCTGTTCGGCAGCTGCTTTGAGACCGAGGATCAGAAGGAGGGCATGGGCGCTTTCCTGGAAAAGCGCAAGCATGAGCCTTACCAGAACAAGTAAAGTTAATTAACAGGCTCCGGCCTGATGATTAAAATCGTTTCCCACATTATATTTTAATAGGAGGAAAAGAATCATGAAAATCGCAGTATTCGGCGCAGGCACCATGGGCAGCGGCATTGCCCAGGTTTTCGCAGCAAAGGGCCACACCGCGCTGATGTATGCTTCCAGCGTCCAGAGCGCTCAGCGCCATAAGGATAAGCTGGCTGCTTCTCTGGCCAAGAAGGTCGCCAAGGGCAAGATGGATCAGGCTGCTGCCGACGACATCATGTCCCGCATCCTGGTGGAAGAGTTTGACGCTGCCGCCGATGCCGATCTGGTCATCGAGTGCGTGGCTGAGAACATGGCCGTGAAGAAGGAGCTGCTGGGCAAGCTGGATGCCATCTGCAAGGAGAGCGCCGTGTTTGCTACCAACACCTCTTCTCTGTCCATCACCGAGATGGCGCAGGGTCTGAAGCACAACCTCATCGGTATGCACTTCTTTAACCCCGTGCCCGCCATGAAGCTGGTGGAAGTTATTGCCGGCGGCAACACCCCCGCCGAGCTGGTGGAGTGGACCAAGAACCTGTCCATCGAGATCGGCAAGACTCCCGTGGTGGTCAACGAGGCTCCCGGCTTCGTGGTCAACAAGATCCTCATCCCCTATTGCAACGAGGGCGTTTGCGTTCTGCAGGAAGGCGTTGCCTCCGCAGAAGATATTGATATTGCCATGCAGCTTGGCTGCAACCACCCCATGGGTCCCCTGCATCTGGGCGATCTCATCGGCTGGGATGTCGTGCTGAACATCATGGACGTGCTGTTCAATGAGACCCACGACAGCAAGTATCGCGCAAACGTTATGATCCGTAAGATGGTCCGTGCCGGAAAATTGGGCATGAAGTCCGGCGAGGGTATCTTTAATTACAAAAAGTAAAATTCGGTAAAGGAGAAAAGAGTATGGATTTCCATCTGACTAAGGAACAGCTGCTCGTTCGCAAGATGTATCGTGAATTTGCAGAGAACGAAGTAAAGCCCCTGGCTGCTGAAATCGACGAGGAAGAGCGCTTCCCCATGGAAACCGTCGAGAAGATGGCAAAGCTGGGTATGATGGGTATTTACTTCCCCAAGCAGTACGGCGGTGCCGGCGGCGATGTGCTGTCCTATGCAATGTGCGTGGAGGAGCTGGCTAAGGTCTGCGGTACCACCGCAGTTATCGTTTCCGCTCACACCTCCCTGTGCGCTGCTCCCATTTTTGAGAACGGCACCGAGGAGCAGAAGATGAAGTATCTGCCCGACCTGTGCTCCGGCAAGAAGATCGGCGCTTTCGGTCTGACCGAGCCCGGCGCCGGCACCGACGCCCAGGGTCAGCAGACCACCGCTATGCTGGATGAGTCCGGCGAGAACTACATCCTCAACGGCTCCAAGTGCTTCATCACCAACGGCAACGTGGCTGACACCTTCGTGGTCATCGCCGTCACCGGCAAGACCACCGACAAGCGTGGCCGCAGCATGAAGGAGATCTCCGCCTTCATCGTGGAGAAGACCGACCCCGGTTTCACTCAGGGCAAGCATGAGAAGAAGATGGGTATCCGCGGCAGCTCCACCTGCGACCTGATCTTCGAGGATTGCATTATCCCCAAGGATCGTATGCTGGGCAAGAAGGGCGAGGGCTTCAAGATCGCCATGAAGACGCTGGACGGCGGCCGTATCGGCATCGCTTCCCAGGCTCTGGGTCTGGGCGAAGGCGCCGTTGAGGAAGCCATCAAGTACACCAAGGAGCGCGTGCAGTTCGGCAAGCGCATTTCCCAGTTCCAGAACACCCAGTTCCAGCTGGCCGAGATGCACACCCGTATGCAGGCTGCGCAGTTCCTGGTCTATTCCGCTGCTATGAAGAAGCAGAACCACGAGCCCTACTCTATGGACGCTGCCATGGCTAAGCTGTTCGCTGCCGAGGCCGCTTCCGATGTGACCCGCCGCGCCGTGCAGCTGTTCGGCGGCTATGGTTACACCCGTGAGTATCCCGTGGAGCGCATGATGCGCGATGCCAAGATCACCGAGATCTACGAAGGCACTTCCGAAGTCCAGCGCATGGTCATCGCCAGCAACCTGGGCGTTAAGTAAGATAGGAGGTAAAAGGTAAAATGAAAATTCTCGTAACTGTTAAGCAGGTTCCCGATACCTCCGGTAAGGTGGCTGTGAACCCCGATGGCACTCTGGACCGTGCGTCCATGCAGACCATCATCAACCCCGATGACCTGAACGCCGTTGAGGCCGCTCTGGCTCTCAAGGACGAGCTGGGCTGCAAGGTCGTGGCCTTCACCATGGGTCCCCCTCCTGCCGAGGGTATGCTGCGTGAGCTGATGGCCATGGGCGTGGACGAGGGCGTCCTCATCACTGCTCGTGAGTTCGGCGGCTCCGATACTTACGCCACTTCCCAGATCATCGCCGCCGGCATCGACACCTACGGCGTGGAAGACGACGACATCATTCTGGCCGGTCGTCAGGCCATCGACGGCGATACCGCCCAGGTCGGCCCCCAGATCGCTGAGAAGCTGCACCTGCCCCAGATCACCTATGCCGGTGAGATCACCAAGGACGGCAACACCCTGACCGTGAAGCGTATGCTGGAAGACGGCTACATGACCGTGAAGGTGAAGACCCCCTGCATGATCACCTGCATCAAGGAGCTGAATCAGCCCCGTTACCTGTCCGTGGGCGGCGCATTTGACGCTTACAGCAAGCCTCTGGTCACCATGACCTACGAGACCCTGAAGGATCACCCCCTGATCGATGCCACTACTATCGGCCTGAAGGGCTCTCCCACCAACATTCTGACCTCCTTCACGCCTCCTCAGAAGGGCGCCGGCATGATGCTCGAAGGCGCCGGCAAGGAGACCACCGACAAGCTGGCTGGCATTCTGGCCGCCAAGCACATCATCTAAGGAAGGAGATAAGAAAATGGCTTTTAATAGTGCTGACATCGGCGCATTCAAAAACGTATGGGTTTTCTGTGAGCAGCGCCAGGGCAAGATGATGCCCACTACATTCGAACTGATCTCCGAGGGCCGCAAGCTGGCCGACGAGCTGGGTGTTGAGCTCTGCGGCATCCTGCTGGGCGACAATGTGGACGCCGTCGCCCCCGAGCTGGGCAACTACGGCGCCGACAAGGTGTATGTGTACAACAGCCCCCTGCTGAAGGACTACACCACCGACGCTTATACCAAGGTCATCTCCGAGGCAGTGGAGGAGATCAAGCCCGAGATCCTGCTGTTCGGTGCTTCCAACATCGGCCGCGATCTGGCTCCCCGCTGCGCTGCCCGTCTGCACACCGGCCTCTGCGCCGACTGCACCCACCTGGACATCGATATGCCCATCTACAAGAACTTCCTGAAGGAAGCTTCCACTCTGCCCGCCGAGCGCATCGAGAAGCTGGGCACCGTGAAGATCAACGGTGCTGACCACGATGTGTCCCGCGACATCAAGATGACCCGTCCCGCTTTCGGCGGTCACCTGATGGCCTCCATCTTCTGCCCCCGCTTCCGTCCCGCCATGGCCACTGTGCGCCCCGGCGTTATGAAGAAGCGCGAGTGCAAGAAGAATGTGGAGATTCTGCATCCCGCCTTCAACCTCACCGAGGCCGACATCAAGACCGAGGTTGTGGAGGTCGTGAAGGCTGCCAAGAAGCTGGTTGACCTGATCGGTGCGGACTTCATCGTGTCCGTTGGCCGCGGCATCAGCAAGGACGTCGAGAAGGGCATCAAGCTGGCCGAGGAGCTGGCTGAAGTTCTGGGCGGCGTCGTGGGCTCCTCCCGCGCCTGCGTGGACGCCGGCTGGATCACCGCTGACCATCAGGTCGGCCAGACCGGTAAGACCGTGCATCCCAAGGTTTACATCGCTCTGGGTATCTCCGGCGCCATCCAGCACAAGGCCGGTATGCAGGACTCCGAGTGCATCATCGCTGTGAACAAGAACGATACCGCCCCCATCTTTGAGGTGGCTGACTACGGTATCGTGGGCGATCTGTTCAAGGTCGTTCCCGAGCTGATCGAGTCCATCAAGGCTGCCAAGGCCGCTCAGTAAGCTCTCTTTACCGACTGAAAAGGGCTGTCCCGATCTGGGACAGCCCTTTTAACATTCCTGACGAAAAATCTTCGATTTTTCTGCCAAAAGGCCCCCAGTCTGCCGTGCGCATAATTTTGCCGCTCGCAGGCGGCAAACTCTGCGAGGCATTTTAACGGGGTGCATTCTCCCTCGTAGGGGCGACCCTTGCGGTCGCCCGCCCCACCGCACCCCATGCAAGACCCCGTGTCATTGCGAAGCCAGTGCGTACACTGGCTGTGGCAATCCGTAACCCCAGCCCCGTGCCTAAACACAACAAAAGCACCCCGGGCTCTCCCAAAGGAGAACCCGGGGATATTTTATCAAGTGTGCTTATCTCACTTCACCCAAATTTTCTTCTTTAGCACCCACGCTGCGCCGACCACAGACAGCACCATGGCCGCTGCCATCATGACCATATGGCTGTTGTCGCCGGTGGCCGGAGCATTGACTACCAGGGGAATGGTTTCGGTTTTAGTGACCTGACACACCTGGCAGGTGAAGGTCTTTACGCCGGTCTCCGTGGTGGTGGCGGCCTTGGTCACCACGCCCTCGTCCCAGGTGTGCTCGCTGGTCTTCTCCAGCGTCTTGGTCTGGGTATCGTCGCAGAATTTGCAGGTCTGGGTGACTTCGCCCTCGCTCTTGCAGGTGGGAGCCGTGGTGGTCATCCACTCGCCGTAGGTGTGCTCGTGGGACACGATGTGTTTGTAAAGCTCCAGAGTCAGCGCATGCGCCTGCTTGGCCAGAGCCGCGCTCTGCTGGGTGGCATAGGTCTTGGTTGCATCGCCGCTGAGGGTGGCCAGAGTGGCTTTCATCTCCAGAGCCTTGTCGTAGCAGATCTGCTGCATCTTGGCAAGCTCACTGTGGATCAGCGCCTCGTCTGCGTCCGAGCACAGACCGGAAAGGGCATAGTTGGAAAGCGCATCCACGGTCCAGTAGTAGCCCGTCTCCCAGCCGTCGGACAGCACCAAGTAGCCATCGCCGGTGTACCAGCTGCTGTAGGGGTATGCGCCATACATGGTTTCGGGCTTCGTCGCCGTGAAGGAAGCCTCCTCGCCGCCGAACTTGTAGCCCTCGTACATATCCGTGGTCAGAACAGGGAAGTAGGGAATAGCCACGGTGTACTGCCCGTTCTCCATGGCCAGCCATTCGATGGTGCCGGTCTCCATAGGTGCATCGGACTGGATCTGGAAGATGTGCCACTCCAGATTTCCGGTGTTGGCGATGGCCTTCACCTTATAGAAATCCACCATATCCTGAATGCCGATCTTGCCCAGCTTGTTCTGGATGTTGGTATAAAGGGAAACGATTTTGCCGTTTTTTACATTGGAAATGGTGTAGTCTTCCGGCGTGAGGGTGGAGTCGGTCACGGAGCCGCCGTTCAGGAAGTAGTTGATGCCGTTTACCAGCCGTCCGCTGGGGGTGGCGGCGGCATAGTAGCAGTAGGACTTAAAGACATCAATGGTGTTCTCACTCTCGTCGCCCACATAGGTGCCGGCCTGCTTGGCCACGGAAATGAGGTTGGACGAGGCGATGACGTTGGCGGTGTCGTCCAGATCCACCAGACCGATGGCACCCATATTGGGGTTAATAGTGATCATATTGGAACTGAGCTTCACGGCAATGTAGGTGTGGCCGGTGAAGTTCTCCACATACCAGATTTCGTTCTGATCGGCAATGAGTACACCGGATTTTTCCTCGGCACCTACGGTGTTGTAGATGCCCAGCAGCAGCTCCACGCCCTCCTTGGCCGTGGTAGCCTCGCTGAGGAGGATGGTGGCCATGTCGCTCTCGCACATACCGCCGCCGACCATGGGATCCACGCCGGTGACCTTGCTGTTGGCCCGCAGCGTCACCATAGCGGAAACGGACACGCCCTTTTCGTTGGTGCCCACCTCCTCCATGGGGGTGTGAGGATGGGTCTGGCCGCAGTCGGGGCACACGCCGGAGGTGTTGTCATCGGAGGTGGCGGTGTAGGAGTAGCTGTCATGGGTGAAGGTGTGGGTAAATCCGTAGCAGCCCTTGTACACACTCCCGGCCTTGTACTTGCCGTGCTGATTCACATAGGCAATTTTATTGTAGCTGTTGGAGAAGTCCTCACTTCGCGCCAGGAAGGAAGAGCCGTCGCTTGTCAGATCAGAGCCTACATACACCATGGTGCAGGCCGAAGCGCTGAGCACGCACAGCAGCAGGGTGGCTGCCATCGTTGCCATCAGGAACCAAATTTTCTTCATCGCTTTCATTTTTGTTCTCCCTTCCTGTGCCGAACCTCCTTTGGCGCTGAGGAACGCACGGTTTTGTGTGATGAGCTTATTATACATAAATATTCATAAATATCAAGAATAAAATGCATAAATATTAATTAATTTTGAATATTTAGAATGAATATACGAAGCAGACATGCGAAAGGGACGGGGTATTGTAAAAAAATACCAATGGGTCGATCTGCCGAAAGCTGAACCGAGTGGGCGAAACCTTGACGAGAGAGGCTTTTTCCGATATACTATGAAAAAACAGAGGAGGAAGTTGCTGTGGGTATTTTTGCCATGATCGGGCTGATCTTTGCCCCCTTTGTCTGCCTGCTGTTTGCCGCGTGGTTTTATGTCCGCTGGCAGAACGAGGAGGACGAGGCGCTGGCGCTGCAAAACCGGAAAATTTGCTTTCGCTTTCTCATTGCCGCCGGCGTGTGTCTGGTGGCGTTCGGCGTGCTGAAGCTGATTTTTCCTATTTCTTAAACAAAAAAAGCACCGGCGGAAGATCCGTCGGTGCTCGATTTTTTTATGTCAGGTGAAATCGGGGTAGCCGTCTTTGAGAGTTTCGTCATAGATGGCGCGCTCGCCGCCGATGAATTTGGGGCGCACACGCGCGGCCAGCACGATGGCGCTGCCGATGCGGCTCTGATCCAGACGTACGGGAACGGCCACTTTTTTCAGGTGCATGCCGATCAGGGTGCCGCCGATGTCCAGCCCTGCGTCCGCCTTGATCTCCTCCAGCGCCACGGGGTGGCGGAAGCTGTTGTAGGCAGCGGTGGCAAAGGAGCTGCCGGCCTTGGGCTGAGGCTTCACATTCACGATCTCGGCATTCGGCACGGCCTCATGCTCCACGATGAGCGCGCGGTTCAGATGCTCGCAGCATTGGGCGGCGATATAGATGCCCTGGGGGGCAAACACGCTGTTCAGGCCGTTGAAAATGGCCTGCGCGACTTCAGGCGTGGACCAACTGCCCACCCGCTTGCCGACTACCTCGCTGGTGCTGCAGCCGACCACCACGATCTGCCCTTCGTGGAGGTGCGCCTCGTCCATCAGCTGCTGGGCAGCCTTGGCCGCCTCGCTCTGCACCTGCCAAAACAGATCTTTTTGCTCCAATTCATGCACGACTCCGGCCATGATGTATCCTTCCTCTCGCTTGCGGGAAAAAACATGCGCCCGCTTTAGTGCCGCAGATGGCGCAGACGCCATCCGCTTATGTCCAGTTTAGCACCCCAGCGCCAGTTTGTCCAGAGCTTTGCTGCGCTTGAGCAGGAAGAAAAGGAGCAGACCGATGACAAGACCCATGGCCGCCTGCACCAGGTTGCCGGGGATGCTGGCGGCGGCTCCGATGCCCTTGCCCAGCAGCAGGGCGGCATAGCCGAAGTAACCGGCCACCATGATGGCCTCCGCCGCAATGCCGCTCACCACATAGCCGGCGGGCTTGCGGCCCATGGCCTTGACGATAAGCGCCGCCGCGATAGCCATGCAGCCCTTGATAACAAAGGTGCCGGGGGCATAGTGGGCATAGCCGTTCAGAAGATCCGTCAGCATGGAGCCGATGCCTGCGGCGCCGCCGCCCCACCAGGGACCCAGCAGCCAGCCCGACAGCAGCACGCAGCAGTCGCCCAGGTTCACATACCCCTGCATGGGGGAGGGGATCTGGATCACCATGGTAGCCACATAGGTCAGCGCCGCCATCAGCGCGGCAAAGACCAACTTACGGATGCGAATATCTTTCATGTAGATCACCTCTTGCATTTTTTCCATGTCTGTATTATAGTGAGATCTGGATATATTAAAATATCCATTACAATATTATTCGATAATACCAGATGGAGGGCATATGCTGACCTATACGTTTGAAAAACGGGAAAAAGGGAGCCTGTATGAGCAGCTCTACCGCTTCATTCGAGGGGATATTCTGTCCGGCCGGCTGCAGGCGGGGGAGAAGCTGCCCTCCAAGCGGACGCTGGCGCAGCATCTGGAAGTGAGCATCATCACAGTAAAAAATGCCTATGAGCAGCTTCTGGCGGAGGGGTATATCCACGCCCGACAGCGCTGCGGGTATTTTGTGTCCGAGGTGGAGCGGCCGCCGGAGAGCCGACAGGCGGCGCCGGCCGTGCCGGCGGAGACGGCAAAGGAGCAAGGCTGGTTTCTGGACTTTGCCTCCGGCGCTATGGATCCGGCCTATTTTCCCTTTACCGTGTGGGCGCGGCTCATGCGCCAGACCATTCTGGAGCAGGACAAGGAGCTGCTGCGGGCGGCGCCCTACAACGGCGCGGCGGAGCTGCGGGTGGCCATTGCGGGGTATCTGCGGCAGTTTCGGGGTATGCAGGTGGATCCGGAGCAGATCATCGTGGGCGCAGGCACGGAACTTTTATACCATCTGCTGATCCAGCTGCTGGGGCGGGACAAGTGCTACGCCGTGGAGGAGCCGGGGTACAGCAAGATCGCCGCCATATACGAGAGCAACCTTGTGCAGGTGCAGTACATCGGCATTGATGAGGCAGGGCTGTCCGTTTCGGAGCTGCGGCGGCACACGGCGCAGGTGGTGCATATTTCCCCCACCCATCACTACCCCACCGGCACGGTGATGCCCATCGGCCGGCGGCAGGAGCTGCTGCGCTGGGCGGCGGAGGAGGACGAGCGGTATATACTGGAGGACGACTACGACAGCGAGTTCCGCTTCGTGGGGCGGCCGATACCGACGCTATATTCCACGGACGAAAACCAAAGGGTGATATACCTTAATACATTTTCCAAAACCATTGCGCCGTCCATACGCATCAGCTACATGATCCTGCCGCCGCGGCTGCTGGAGCGCTACCGGAAAAAGCTGGGGTTCTACGCCTGCACCGTGTCGGGGTTTGAGCAGTATACGCTGGCGAAGTTTCTGGAGCAGGGGCATTTTGAGCGGCACTTGGGACGCATGCGCAACCGCTACCGGCAGAAGCGGGATCAGGTCATGGCGGAGTTTTTGCAGGGAGCGCTGGCCGGACGGGTGAAGATCACGGGACAGGATGCGGGGCTGCATTTTCTGGCGCAGCTGCAAACGGTGCTGCCGGACGCCGTCTTGCAGAAAAAGGCGGCGGAGCAGGGGCTGCGGCTGGCCATGCTGTCGGACTATTACCACGAGGGCGGGGATGCGAGAGGGCACACCCTGGTGGTGAACTATTCGGGACTGGACATGCAGCGGCTGCCGCAGGCCTTGCGGCGGCTGGCGGATATTTTGAAGGAGGAAACACCGTGTACGACGAATTGACGAGGAGAGATCTGCAAAAAATGCAGGAGGAGATCGACTATCGAGTGCGGGAGCTGCGGCCGAAGCTCATTGAGGATGTGCAGACGGCTCGCGCCTTCGGCGACCTGAGCGAAAATTTTGAGTATAAATGCGCCAAGCAGGAGAAAAACCGCAACGACAGCCGCATCCGCTATTTGCAGCGCATG
>OMQS01000070.1 GCA_900313295.1 uncultured Eubacteriales bacterium | reverse complement strand
TCAGGTTGTAACGGACTTGCTGGAAGGTGCAGTCTCTGACACAACTGAAGAATCAAAAAACAAGTGAGCTCTGCGCATCATCAAGTTGTTCTTGCTGTCATACACCGATTTTTTGAAAGCAAATTTCAAAAAATCCATAGTGTTGAGTTATGACAAATAAACAGCAAGCATCGCAAGATGCTTGCTGTTTTTTGCTCAGGTCTTGAAAAACGGCGGAAAATGCTGCGTTTTACGGCAAATACCATCTGGGGCGGTGGTCGGTGAAGAAGTGGTAGCCGATGCGGTACAGTCGGAAGGGGACGGTGAAGCGGCCGGCTTCGTCAATGAAGGTATACAGGGCGATGGCGGGCTGATCCTCGTCGCCGAAGCCGTCGTCGTCCATCCAGTGGCGGCCGTCGGGCTGCACCGTCCAGATCATAATAAACCGTCCGTCCGGAACCCTTTCAAGGGAGGCTTCGTACAGAATGACAGGGGGCGCAAACCCGCTGAATTGCTGGTTTTTTGGGAGATCGGAGCAGTCGATGCCGGGGAAATTGAGGATATGGCCGGTTTTATCTATAACACGGAGGAAGATGTTAACTTAAACTGGACAGTGGATAAATAAAAAGGCAGGAGCATCGCTCCTGCCTTTTTTGATGAAAATATGAGGGGTCACAGAACCTTGCTGAGGAAGTCCTGGAGGCGGGGATCCTTGGGGGAGTCGAACAGCTCGGCGGGGGTGCCTTCCTCCAGAATCTTGCCCTCGGCCATGAACACCACGCGGTCGGCCACCTCGCGGGCGAAGCCCATTTCGTGGGTGACCACAGCCATGGTCATGCCGTCCTTGGCCAGATCCCGCATGAGATCCAGCACCTCGCCCACCATTTCGGGATCCAGGGCGGAGGTGGGCTCATCGAAGAGCATGACCTCCGGATCCATGGCCAGCGCGCGGACGATGGCGATACGCTGCTTCTGACCGCCGGAGAGCATATTGGGGTACTCGTCGGCTTTGTCGGCCAGACCGATACGCTCCAGCAGGGCTGTGGCCTGCTGCTTGGCCTCCTCCGGCGTCTTGAGCTTCAGTGCCAAGGGAGCCATGGTGATATTTTGCAGGACGGTCTTGTGGGGGAAGAGGTTGAAGTGCTGGAAGACCATGCCCATTTTCTGGCGGTGGAGGTTGATGTCCACGGACTTGTCCGCCAGATCCACGCCGTCAAAGAGAATCTGACCGCTGGTGGGCTCCTCCAGCAGATTCAGCGAGCGCAGCAGGGTGGATTTGCCGGAGCCGGAGGGGCCGATGATGGCTACTACCTCGCCCTGCCGGATGTCCAGATTACAGTCGTTCAGCGCCTTTACGGTGCCGTTATTGTATTCTTTCACCAAGTGCTGCACGGAGATGAGCTTATTGCTTGTCGCCACGGCGCATCCTCCTTTCGATGGCTTCGATGGCCTTGGAGGCCGGATAGTTGATGCAGAAATAGATGATGGCGGCCAGCACATAGGGCGCCAGAGTGATGTAGCTGTTGCCGGACACGGCCTGCGCGGTATACATGATCTCCGCCATGCCCAGAACAGAGCAGATGGAGCTTTCCTTCACCATGGTCACCACTTCGTTGGCCAGGGCAGGGAGGACGTTTTTGATGGCCTGGGGCAGCACCACCAGACGCATGCTCTGCCAGGAGGACAGACCCAGAGAACGGGCGGCCTCCGTCTGCCCCTTGTCCACGGCCAGAATGCCGGCACGGAAAATTTCCGCCACGTAGGCCGAGCTGTTCAGCGCCAGAGCCACCACACCGGGGATGAACCGGTTGACGGCGATAAAGCCGAACAGAAGGGTGCGGGGGAGGTTGATGAAGTGGAAGAGTCCGAAATAGATGATGGATAGCTGCACCAGCAGGGGGGTGGAGCGGAACAGGGCGATGTAGGCGCCGGAGATGCACCTGATGAGCTTATTCTTGCTCAGACGCATCAGAGCCAGCAGCAGGGCGGGGATCACCGCCAGCAGCACGGACACCACCGCCAGCAGCAGGGTGTACTCAAAGCCGCGCAGGAAGGCGGAGGCGTATTTGGGAAGAAACGAGAAGTTGAAGAAATTGGTGTTGTCCATGTTGACAAACAGATCATTCCACGACATAGACGGAGCATCCTTTCAAAAGTTCTATAGAACACGCAAGCGTGCAAAGCCGAAGCCTTGCACGTTTGCGATGGTCAGCAGGGAATTACTTTACGTAGCTCATACCCACGTTGCCGTCCAGCACCAGCAGGTCGACGGTGCCGTTCTTCAGCTCGGTGATCAGAGTGGGAACCAGGGACTCAAGCACCATGCCGTTGGCGGCCTCGGGGAACTTGTCGGCGGCGGCTATGGCCTTGGTGGTGTTCTTCTGGGCACCGATGATGACGCCAGCCTTGTTGATATCGTCCAGAGTCTTATACTTGTCCAGATTGGCGGTCTTCACCAGAATGACGGGGGGCAGGTCGGTGTAGTAGGGGTCGGAGAAGTCGCAAGCCAGAGCCCGCTCTTCGGTGTACTCGCAAGCGGCCAGCACCATGTCGAAGTCGCCGTTGCTGAGGGAGGTGACCAGATTGTCGAAGTTCATGGCCTCGATCTGAAGCTCCATGCCCATGGAGTCGGCAATGTACTTGGCCACTTCCACGTCGATGCCGGCGAACTGGGTCATAGCGGCATCGGAGTAGAACTCATAGGGAGGATAGTCGGGGCTGGTGCCGACCACCAGCACGGGCTTGCCGCTCTCACTCTTGGCGTCGGTGCCGGAGAGCTCAGTGCCCACGGAATCGGGGGTGACAACATCCAGAGAGGCGACCTTGTTCTCGATGTCCTTGATCTTGGCGCCGTCGTCAGCGGTCAGCTCAGCAATGGCCTTGTTGATGCCGGGCAGCAGACCCTTGGGGTCGCCCTTCTGCACCAGAACGCGGTAGGGCTCGACATCGTCCCACTTCACAATGTTTTCCAGAACGGAGAGGGAGTCATCGGTGTTCTTGTCGTCGTCGGATTTCTTGCCGCAGGCTGCCAGGCTCGCGATCATCAGCAGAGCAAGGAGCAGAGATACAAACTTTTTCATCTTCAATCTTTCCTTTCACTTTTTTGAAATGGCTCTATATGATCCGCCGCGCGGTATATAGATGAGGTTTGGTGGGGTGTTCCCCCTTGACAATGCATACTATACACTCGTCATGCATAAATGTCAACCCCTTTTTGCATAAAAAATCATTGAGATTGTGCGATTTGTGGATTATATACACAGAAAAAAGAGGATAAACATCATTTATATAGACATAACGCACAAAGCATATTCTGCATATATGAATAATTATGCACATATGCAGAATAAAAAGGGACGAAGCCTGCGGAAGGCTTCGTCCCGAGGGAAGGGAAAACGTATTGACCGGATCAGCCGGAAATGATACGGCCGGCGCCGTAGTAGCAGTTGCTCCAGTGGCCGCTGCTGAGAGAGCTGATCTGCACGCCGCCGTTGGCTGCGTGGATGAACTGACCGCCGCCGATATAGATGCCCACATGCCCCAGACGGGAGAAGAACACCATGTCGCCGGGCTGGAGGGCAGAGCGGGAAACGAACTGGCACATGCGATACTGGGCAACGCAGCTGTGGGGCAGGGAGATGCCGTAGTAGCCATAGACCTGCATGGTCAGACCCGAGCAGTCGGTGCCGGAGCGGCTGGCACCGCCGTAGACATAGCGGACGCCCATAAAGGCCATGGCATAGTCCACCACGGCGCTGCGCAGGGTGCTGCCCCCGGGAACCACACCGGTGCCGAAGGTCTTGGCCGCGGCGGCGTTGCTGCGGGCGAGGATCTGGGCGCGGGTGCGCACGGCGTCGGTGCCGTCATAATCCTTATAGGAAACTGGGGTGCAGAGGTCGGCGGAGATATAGCCGGTCATATTGGCAAAGGCGACGAGAAACCAGCGGCCGGTGGCGTCGATGTCCTTGAGCTTGGCAACCTTGCCGGACTCGATCTTGCCGGAGGTGGCGGTGACACCGGCATCGGAATACACGGTGGCGCTGCCGCTGAGCTTCACGCCGTCGTACTGCGACAAAAGCGCCAGATTGCTGGCCAGCTGCTCACGGGCGGCCTGCTGCGCCAGCTGCTCCGCTTCCATCTCGTCCAGCGCCAGAAACTGCAGCTGGGTGATGGAGGCATCTTCGCCGCCTGCGGGCAGGTCATTTTCATACAGACGCTGGGTGCTGGTGAGGCCGGAGGCAAAGCCCGTTTGCAGACCCTGCTCCTCCAAGGCCAGCACGGCCTCCCGGTAGTCCTGCTCCGTGAGGGGGGCGGCGGGTACGGCGTCTGCATAGGCGATGGACACTGTGGCGATGAGAACGGACAGCGCCAGGCAAATGCAGCAGATCCTTCTGGACATATGAAAAACTCCCTTCTTCCTTGCGGAATGATGGTCTTTATCGGTGCGCTGAAAGTAGTATATCATAAGTCTATCAAAAAAGCTACATAAAAATTACAAAATAATTACAAAATTTTCAAATGGTTAAAATATACGGGGCGCGCCCGTGTGGACGCACCCCGTGGTGTATACTATATAGTTATTATGGTGTGTTTTTTCCTGCGGAATGCGCCTCCAGCTGCTCCTGCAGCCACGCTTTCAGCTGCGCCACGCCTGCGTCGTCCCACGAAAAATCACGCTCCTGCACGTCTTCGGCGCGCTCATAGCAGAAGTGTGTGTATACGGCGGCGTGGAGCAGGTTATTATCTTTATCATTGGCAAAGCGGTAGCGAAACTCGCCGATGCTGCCGGTGTATACAAAGGCACGCTTGAACCAGCGGGGCGTCAGAACTTCAAAATAGGGGTGCATGGCGATCCTTCCTTTCTCTGGGGGACATTATACCATGCACACGACACGGGGGCAACAAAAAAAGATTCACATCTATAATATAATGTGCTATAATCTGCTAAAACCAAGGATAATCATCCGAAAGGAGTCATGAATATGGAAAATGCTGTAAAGAGGATCGGCGTGCTCACCAGCGGCGGCGACGCACCGGGCATGAACGCCTGCATCCGCGCTGTGGTGCGCTCGGCCGTTGGACGGGGGATCGAGTGCGTAGGCATCCGGAGGGGCTGGAACGGCCTCATCAACGGGGACATCATACCCATGGACAATTCCAGCGTCAGCCGCATCATCAACCGCGGCGGCACCATGCTCTACACGGCGCGCAGCGACGAATTTCGCACCGAGGCCGGCCAGCAGAAGGCCGTGAACACCTGTAAGCTGCTGGGGCTGGACGGCATTGTGGCCATCGGCGGCGACGGAACCTTCCGAGGGGCGCAGGAGCTGAGCAAGCACGGCATCGCCGTGGTGGGGATCCCCGGCACCATCGACGAGGACATTGTGTGCACCGAGTACACCATCGGCTTCGACACGGCGGCAAACACCGCTGTGGAGTGCATCGACCGGCTGCGGGACACCATGCAGTCTCACGAGCGCTGTGCCGTGGTGGAGGTCATGGGGCGGAGGGCAGGCTATCTGGCGCTGTATGTGGCTATGGCCGTGGGCGCTACGGCTGTGCTGGTGCCGGAGGTGCCGTATGATTTCCAGACGCAGGTGGTGGAGAAGATCCGCCGCGCCCGTCTGGGAGGCAAAACGAACTTTATGATCGTGGTGGCGGAGGGCGCCGCCAGCGGCATGGCTGTGGGCGAGGAGATCCGGCAGGAGCTGGGGCTTGATCCGCGGGTCACCATTCTGGGGCACATCCAGCGGGGCGGCAGCCCCACGGCGCACGATCGGGTCATGGCTACACGCATGGGCGTGGAGGCGGTGCGGGTGCTGGCGCAGGGACGCAGCAGCCGCGTCATTTGCTACCGGAGCGGCCGCATTGTGGACTTGGACATTGACGAGGGACTGGCGATGCAGAAAACGCTGGATCCGGAGGAGCTGGCCGTCATGGAAACCATGACCGGCGTGTGAAACGAAAAATACAAAAAGTAAGGGTGCAGAGCATTGAAACTCTGCACCCTTATTTAGCGGTTACATTTTTTATTCAATGGAAATGACGTAATAGTACACCGGTTGGCCGCCGGAGAGGACGCTGATCTCGGCGTCGGGGCAGGCGGCGGCGAAGATGGACTCGGTTTTGGCGGCATCGGCTTCGGTTACGTCTTCGCCGAAAAAGATCGTCACGAACTCGGCGCCGCGAGACTTGGCGTCCTCCGCCAGCTTGGAGAGCAGCGGGTCGATGCTGCGGTCGGTGCCGAAGAGCTTGCCGTTTTCCAGCGCCAGATAGTCTCCCTCGCTGATGGCAAAGCCGTCGAACTCGGAGTTGCGGGCGGCGTAGGTCACCTGCGCCGTGGTCACGGCAGAGGCGGCCTCGGTCATGGCATCGGCCAGAGCCTGGGGATCTTCCTGCTCCAGATCGGCGTTCATCATGGCGGTGATACCTTGGGGCACCGTGGCGGTGGGGACGACGATGACCTGCTTTTCCGTCAGCCCTGCGCACTGCTGGGCGGCCATAATGATGTTTTTGTTATTGGGAAGAATGAACACTACCTCGCTGGGGGTGCGGTTCACCTCCTGCAAAATGGCCTCGGTGGAGGGGTTCATGGTCTGCCCGCCGGAGACGATGCGGTCTACGCCCAGATCGCGGAAGGCGGTGGCCAGACCCTCACCGGCGCACACGGCCAAAAAGCCGTACCGTTTTTCCGCCGGAGCAACGGCAGGCTCGGACTCCATGCGCTCCAGCTCCTCCTCGACGGCGTCCAGATCGTCGGTGCTCTGGGCCTTTTTGCCGGCGGCAACGGCCTCATACTGGGTGCGCATGTTCTCGATTTTGGCCAGCTCCAGCGTGCCGTATTTCTGCGCCTCGGTGAGGGCACAGCCGGGGATGTCCGTGTGCACATGCACTTTGAACGCCTCGTCGTCCTCGCCGATGACCAGACAGTCGCCGATGGAGCTGAGGTAGGCGCGCAGAGGCTCGATGGAGGTGTTCTCCCACTTGCGGACGATGAACACGGTGTCAAAGGTGAAGGTGATCTCCTCCTGGCTCATGGAGGAGAAGTCCGCCTTGCTCTCGGCCTTTTCCTCGGTCACCTCGGGAATGGCCTCACCCCGCAGGGCGCGCAGCATGCCGTCAAGGATCACCAGATATCCCTTTCCGCCGGCATCTACCACGCCGGCCTTTTTCAGCACGGGATTCATCTCGATGGTCTCCTCCAGCGTTTCAAGACCCTTGTGAATGGCCTCCTGCAGGACATACTCCACACTGTTGCACTCCTCGGCGGCTTGCACGGCGCGGTCAGCCGCCAGACGGGAGACCGTGAGCACGGTGCCCTCGGCGGGCTTCATCACGGCGCTGTAGGCAGTGGCCACGCCCTCCTTCATGGCGGCGGCCAGCAGCACGCCGTCGGCTTCGTCCATACCCTTGAGGTGCTTGGAGATGCCGCGGAACAGCAGGGAGAGGATGACGCCGGAGTTGCCCCGAGCGCCCCGCAGCAGGGCGGAGGCGGTGATGGAGGCGGCGTCGGACACGGTGGCGGGCTGGTTCTTTTTCAGCTCCGCCGCGGCGGTCTGGATGGTGAGGCTCATGTTGGTGCCGGTGTCGCCGTCCGGCACGGGGAAGACGTTCAGGTCGTTGATGGCCTGGATGTTGGCGTGCAGTGCCGCCTCGGCGCAGAGGATCATTTCCTTGAAGGCCGCGGCGTCGATATACTCTCTCATATTTCTGCTTCTCCGTTTATCCGATAATGGTGTCTACATAGACGTCCACAGCCTTCACCGGCACGCCGGTGGCCATGGAGAGCTTATAACTGACTTCGTTCATGATACTGCGGGACACGGCGGCGATGTTCACCCCGTGGTCCACGCCGATGTGCAGCTCCAGGGAGACGCTCTCATCCTCATTGTAGTGCACGACCACGCCCTTGGACATGGATTCCCGGCGCAGCAGCTGCAGCGGGCCGCCCTCCTTGCTGCGGCCGGCCATGCCCTTGACGCCGAAGCAGCTGGTGGCCGCGTCGCCTGCCAGATTGCTGAAGACCTCGTTGGTGATGCTGATCTTCCCGAACTCATTGACAAGATTGACCATATATGAAAAAGGCTCCTTTCTCATGGGGATGGGCGGTTTTCTGCCCGAAGGGCACAAAACCGATTATATAAGTATATCGCAGGAAAGGGAAAAGCACAAGAAAAACTTTCCGCTTTTTTATATAGAAGGGACCTTTCCGGGAAAATGCCGTATTCCAAGGGCGAAAAAAGGCCGAATTCTGCTACATTTTTGTCAGACTTGTCCGTTTACAAGAGAATAAAAGAATGATAAACTATAAACTGTCTTATAGTGTTTGCTGTAAGGCGGGAGTTTCAAAATTCTATATATGGAGATGAAATATAGACATGCAGAGACACTTCAAAACGATGGACGGCAACAACGCCGCCGCCCATGTATCCTACGCGTT
>OMQS01000136.1 GCA_900313295.1 uncultured Eubacteriales bacterium | reverse complement strand
TTTCGGGGTGGAGCTGCTGAAAATAGAGCTGCTCCAGGGGGATCCAGCGGGTAAAGAATTGCTGCGCTTTCTCCGGCGGGCAGCGGCGCTCGATGCGGCGGCGCTGCTCTGCGGGGGAAATGCGGAGAAAAACAGAGGCGGTATAGTAGGGCGCCAGCTCCGGATGCATGCAGTAAGTGCCCTCTACGATCTGAAAGGGGACGTAGGGGACGCGGACGGGGGGGCGGAGCGCCATGGCGGAGCAGTCGAAACGGCGGAAGACCACGTCTTCCCCCCGTGACAGGGGCAAAAGCACCTCCTGCAGCAGTCGCTCCCGATCCATGTTGCCGCCGGCCTGGGAAAGCCGCTGGGGCGTGCGCTGGTGGGGCTGCAGAAAGTAGTCGTCGGCATGGAAGACCGGACAGCCGTACCTTTGCTGCAGGCGCAGAGCCAAAGTGGTTTTTCCGGCGGCGCAGCAGCCGTCAATGGCCAGCGTCAGGGGACGGCCGGCGGACAGGTGCTCGTCGATGAGGGAAAGCAGGGCGGTTTCCGCGGAAAGGGGCATAGGGCGCAGGTTCCTTTCTGAAAAGATGGTGTTACTATACCACATTTTTTTCGCCATGTAAATGGGCGGAGATCCTACGGGGACGGGGCGGAAAACCGTTGACAGAACGGCGGCGATATGGGATAATAAACGGATGACAATGGCCAAAAAGGGGAGATTTCGGCATGGTAACGGAGGAAGAACATGGGATTTATTGAGCTTGTTCTCATTGCGGTGGGACTGTCCATGGACGCCTTTGCCGTGGCTGTGTGCAAGGGGCTGTCCGTGCAGAAGCTGAAGGGAAAACACTATCTGGCGGTGGGGCTGTGGTTCGGCGGATTTCAGGCGCTGATGCCGACCCTCGGCTATTTGCTGGGCACGACTTTTGAAAAGTATATCACCTCGGTGGATCACTGGGTGGCCTTTGTGCTGCTGTGCCTTATCGGCGGGAACATGCTCAAGGAGGGCTTCTCCCGCGAGGAGGAGAAAGCGGAGAACGCATCCTTCGGCTTCAAGGATATGCTGCTGCTGGCGGTGGCCACCAGCGTGGATGCGCTGGCGGTGGGCATCACCTTTGCCCTGCTGCCGGAGGTGAATATTTTCAGCGCTGTGGGGCTTATCGGTCTCACCACCTGCTGCCTGTCGGCGCTGGGGCTGAAGGTGGGGAACATCTTCGGGCTGAAGTACAAGAGCAAGGCGGAGATAGCGGGAGGCATCATGCTGATCCTCATCGGCGTGAAGATCCTGCTGGAGCATCTGGGCGTTATCAATTTTTAACGGAGGAAACGGGTATGGCGGATATTCGGGAGATCACGGATTTTTCGGCGCCGGAACTGGATATTTTCGCCAGACTCAAGGAAAGCCGGCTTACCAACTGGGAGTGCGAGGAGCGGGGCATTTTTATTGCCGAAAGCCCTAAGGTCATCGGCAGAGCCATGGCAGCGGGGTATGAGCCTGTTTCGTTTCTCATGGAGCGGCGCCATGTGGAGAGCCAGGGGAAGGCGCTGCTGGCACAGTGCGGCGCGGTGCCGGTATTTACGGCGGAGGAGCCGGTGCTGGCGCAGATGACCGGCTTTCATCTGACGCGGGGGATGCTGTGTGCCATGAAGCGCAGGGAACTGCCGACGGTGGAGCAGGTGTGCGCCGGCGCAAGGCGGGTCGTGGTGCTGGAGCGGGTGATGAACCCCACCAACGTGGGCGCCATTTTCCGCTCGGCGGCGGCGCTGGGGATGGACGCGGTGCTTCTGACGCCGGAGTGCAGCGACCCGCTGTACCGGCGCTGCACGCGGGTGAGCATGGGGACGGTGTTCCAGATCCCGTGGACGTATCTGCCGGAGAGAAACTGGACGGACAAGCTGCATGAACTGGGCTTCCGCACGGCGGCTATGGCGCTGCGGGAGGACTCTGTGCGCCTCGGCGATCCGAGGCTTTTGGCGGAGGAGCGGCTGGCCATCGCCATGGGCACCGAGGGAGACGGCCTGGCGGACAGCAGCATCGAGGGATGCGACTACACGGTGTGTATTCCCATGTCCCACGGAGTGGACTCGCTGAATGTGGCGGCAGCCAGTGCCGTGGCTTTTTATCAGCTGGGGCAGGTGCAGAAATAAAAATAAAATTTTTGGAGAAAAAAGTATTGACATAAACCGGTAAATGCAATATAATAAAAAAGTCGACAGCCTTGGAGCTGCCAAGTGAATACAGAGTTGGGGGTATAGCTCAGCTGGGAGAGCGCTTGAATGGCATTCAAGAGGTCAGCGGTTCGATCCCGCTTATCTCCACCAA
>OMQS01000068.1 GCA_900313295.1 uncultured Eubacteriales bacterium | reverse complement strand
CCATGTCCTTTCTCACCCACCAAAATAATGACCTGCTGTGGCTGTCCAGCTCCCTGCTGGACGGCCAAGCTGTGCGTCACGGTTTCTCCACCCGTCTGGGCGGCGTAAGCCCCGCCCCGTGGGACAGTCTGAATCTGGGCATCAGTCGGGGCGACAGCATGGAAAACGTGCAGGAAAATTACCGCCGCTTCTGCGCCGCCGTAGGCGTGGCGCCGGAGTGCACCGTCCTGTCCCAGCAGACCCATTCGGAAAACATCCGTCTGGTGACGGAGGCAGACGCCGGCAAGGGTCTGTTCTTCCCGCGGGACTATACCGACGTGGACGCCCTCATCACCGACTGCGCCGGCCTCGCTCTGACTGTGTTTTCCGCCGACTGCGGCACCATTTTGCTCTATGACCCCGTGCGCCGCTGCATCGGCGCCGTTCACGCCGGCTGGCGGGGCGTGGCCATGGGGCTGGCGACCAAAACCGTCCTCACCATGCACGATGTTTTCGGCACGGAACCGAAGGATCTGCTCTGCGCCCTCGGCCCCGCCATCGGTTCGTGCTGCTTTGAAACGGACGGCGACGTCCCCGCCGCTATGCGCGATGCCTTGGGCGGCGAAGCCGACCCCTTTATGAGCCGTCAGGGTAAAAAGTGGCACGTTGACCTCAAGGGGATCAACGCCCACTGGCTGAAAAGGCTGGGCGTGACGCACATCGACATCTGCCCCCACTGCACCGCCTGCCGGCCGGATCTCTACTGGTCGCACCGGAAAATGGGCAACGCCCGCGGGGCGCAGGCCGCCATGCTGGCCTTGGAGGATAAGACCGTATGAAGAAAAAACGTTTGCTTTGTCTGCTTTTGGCGCTGTGCGCGCTGCTGTCTCTGCTGGGCTGCAGCGGCGGCGACGCCGACGCCGATTCCAACCAGGTCTATAACGAGCTGGCGGATTATTACCAGCAAAAGGAGAAGGAAAAGGACATTTCCATCTCCTCTTTCTCCCTGCCGTATCTGCAAGGTCTGACGCTGGATCCCATCACCTGCGGCGACGGCACGCAGCAGGACATCGGACGCCTGCTCTACGAGGGTCTTGTGGAGCTTGACCTGCAAATGCAGCCCCAGCCTGCGCTGGCGGAGTCGTGGAGCTACGACACCGCCTCCTACACTTGGACGATCACGCTCCGCAGCGGCGTCACCTTCAGCGATGGCGCCGCCTTCACTGCCGACCACGCGGTGGCCACCCTGCGCCGCGCCAAGGATTCCGCCCGCTACGGCGGCCGCCTGTCCCAGATGGCCTCCCTGCGCGCCAGCGGGTCGCAGACCCTCATCATCCGCCTCTCCCGCCCCAATTCCTCCTTTATCTCCCTGCTGGACATTCCCATTGTCAAAAGCGGCACGGAGAAAAATCTCGCCCCCATCGGCACCGGCCGCTATGTCTTTGTGGCCGCCTCCGGCGCGGAGAGCGCCCACCTCACCGCCAACACCGGCTGGTGGCAGAAAAAACCTCTCCCCATGGATCGCATCGACCTCTACACCTGCAAAAACAGCGACACCGTTTCCTACGCCTTCTATGCCCGCGAGGTGCAGCTTCTGCGCTGTGACCTGTCCGACACCGCCTCCACCGGCACCGTGTCCTCCGGCGACTTCACCGACGCCGACACCACCGTGCTGCACTATCTGGGCTTCAATACCACCCGCGCCCCCTTCGACAGCGCCGAGCTGCGCCGCGCCGTCAGCCTCGGCATCGACCGTGCCGGCTGCGTCAGCTCCTTCCTCATGGGGCACGGCGTGGCGGCGCAGTTCCCCGTGAACCCCGCCTCCTCCCTCTATCCGGACAGGCAGGAGGCCGCCTACTCCCCCGATGATTTCAATACCGCCGTCACCGCCGCAGGCTACGGAAGCACTGCTTCTCCCGTGTCCGTGACGCTGCTGGTAAACTCCGAAAACGCCCACAAACAGAGCGCCGCTTCCAAAATCGCCGCCGCCTTGAGTTCCTCGGCCTTGCAGGTAAGCGTCGAAGCCGTCCCTTGGAATCAATTTGTCTCCCGCCTGCAAAGCGGCCGTTTTGATCTTTATTATGGGGAATATAAAATGACCCCCGACTGGGATCTCACGGAGCTGCTCACCGGCTCGTATAACTACGGCGGCTTTGCAGACGCCGACCTCACCGCCCTGCTGACCGCAGAGCGCAGCGCCGAGCCGGCGCAGCACGAGGCCGCCGCTGCGGCGCTGTACGCGGCCTTTGGCCGGCAAATGCCCTTTGCACCCATCTGCTTTGCCCGCAGTTCCATCCTCACCCCTTCCGGCGTCATTCAGGGGCTGACTCCCTCTCTCGCCGACCCGTTCTATAACCTCTCGGACTGGAAAATAAAATTCTCCTGACCGATGGATCCCGCCGCCAATAAGGAGGTTCTTTTTGTGAAGCATACCAATTCTCTGGAGTCCGTCCTGCGGGCGGACGGCCTGCTGCGCGCAGGCGCCGGTCGGGACGTGGACATTCTGGGCGTCAGCAACGACTCCCGCCATGTTCATGTCGGCGACCTGTTTATCTGCAAGGGCTACGGCTTCAAGCCCGAGTACCTGCTCATGGCGCAGTGCGCCGGTGCTGTGTGCTACATGGCCGAGGAAAAATACGATGCCTGCCCCCTGCCTGCCCTTGTCATCAGCGACGTGCGCAAGGCGCAGAGTCTGGCCGCCCGCTGGTTCTATGACTGCCCCTCCGACTCTCTCGACCTCATCGGCGTCACCGGCACCAAGGGCAAGACCACCACGGCCTACATGATCCAGGCCATCACCAACGCTTTGGCCGGCCACCCCACGGGGCTAAGCTCCTCCGCCGGCCGCTACTGCGGAGGCCCCGATGTGGACACCCATCTCACCACGCCGGAATCTCTCGACCTCCAGTGGCTCTTTGCCCAGGCGCGGGATCACGGCCTGCACTACATGACTGCCGAGGTGTCCAGTCAGGCCTATCAGGTGGAGCGGGTCTACGGCGAGCATTTCGACATCGGCGTATTTCTGAATTTCAGCGAGGATCACATCTCCCCCAAGGAGCACGCCTCCATGGAGGAGTATCTGCAATGCAAGCTCCGCCTTCTGGAAAACAGCGACCGCGCCGTACTCTGTCGGGAAACGGCGCAGTTTGATCGGGTGTATGCCACCGCCCGCCGCTGCTGCCGCGACGTCCTGCTGGTGGGCATAGAACGCGACGACTGCGACCTCACCCTCCGCCGTGTGGAAAAGCTCCCCCATGGCTTCCGCTTCGCCGTTTTTGAGCGCGGCAGCGCAGTGCCCCACCCCTACCATCTGGCCATGGACGGCGATTTTAATCTGGAAAACGCCTTGGCCGCCATCGGCGCAGGCCGCCTTCTGGGCGCGAGCCATGAGCAGATGGCCGCCGCCCTTGACAATCTCGTGGTGCCCGGCCGCATGAATCGCTACGAAGGCGGCGGCAAGACCGTGCTGGTGGACTGCATGCACAACCGCGCCAGCTCGCAGGCGCTGCTGACGGATCTGAAGCGGGACTACCCCGATGCCTCCATCACTGTGGTCACGGGCATCGCCGGCGGCCGCTCTCCTCAGCGGGTGCAGGGCATGGGTGAGATGTGCGGCAAGTACGCCGATCGCATCTTTTTCACCACCGACAATCCCGATTTTGACGACCCCGGCGAGATCGCCTCGCGTCTGGCACACGCTGCTGCCGAGGGCGGTTCCGCCCACGTCACCATCGAGCTGGATCGCGCCCGCGCCGTGGAGCAGGCCATTCGGGAGGCGCCCGTCGGCTCCGTCATCGTGCTGGCCGGCAAGGGCAACGACGCCATCCAGCGCGTTCGCGGCGGCTATATTCATTATGAGTCGGATCCCGTCATCGCCCGCCGTGTGCTGGCCGAGCTGGACGGGCAAAAAAAACAGTAATATAAAAAAGGAGGCTTCGCCTATGAGCCGTGCGGACGAAATTTTCAAGGCAAATTGCCGTGACATTCTGGAAAACGGTGTCTGGGACACCGATCTTTCCGTGCGCCCCCGCTGGGCGGACGGCGCCCCCGCCCACACCGTGAAAAAGTTTGGCATCATCAACCGCTATGACCTGAAAAGCGAGTTCCCCATTCTCACCCTGCGCCGCACTTATTTCAAAACCTGCATCGACGAGCTGCTCTGGATCTGGCAGCAGAAGTCCAATAATATCCGCGACCTCCGCGGCCACATCTGGGACAGCTGGGCGGACGAGGCCGGCTCCATCGGCAAGGCCTACGGCTATCAGCTCTCCGTGAAGCACCACTACCCCGAGGGGGATATGGATCAGGTGGATCGCGTGCTCTACGACCTGAAGCACAACCCCGCCTCCCGCCGCATCCTGACCAACATTTATAATTTTGAGGATCTCCACGAGATGGCGCTCTACCCCTGCGCCTACTCCATGACCTTCAACGTGTCCGGCCGCACCCTCAACGCCATTCTGAACCAGCGCAGTCAGGACATGCTGGCCGCCAACAACTGGAACGTGGTGCAGTACGCCGTGCTGGTACACATGATGGCGCAGGTGTCGGGTCTGGAGGCCGGCGAGCTGGTGCACGTCATTGCCGACGCCCACATTTACGACCGCCATGTGCCCATCATTGAAAAAATGCTGAAAAAGGAGCCTCGCCCCGCCCCCAAGTTCGTCATTGACCCCTCCGTCACGGATTTTTACCGGTTCACCCGCGACAGCTTCTCTCTGGAAGGCTACGACCCCCAGCCTTTCGAGGACAAGATCCCCGTGGCCATTTAAGGGGGACGGGCCATGCAAGCTATCGTAGCCGTCAGCCAAAGCTGGGGCATCGGCAAGGACGGCCGGCTCCTGTTCCGCCTGTCTGCCGACCTGCGCCGCTTCAAGGCGCTGACCACCGGCCGCACCGTGGTCATGGGGCGTAAGACCCTCCAGTCCCTCCCCGGCGGTAAGGGGCTGCCGAACCGCCGCAATCTGGTGCTCTCCCGCCGTATGGACTACGCCCCCGAGAACGCGGAAGCTGTCACCTCCGTGGAGGCGCTGCTGCGCACCGCCGGAGAGGACGCCTTCGTCATCGGCGGCCAGCAGGTGTATGAGCAGCTTCTGCCCCACTGTGAGCGGGTCCACGTCACCAAGGTGCTGGCCGATGCGCCGGCAGACGCCTTTTTCCCAAATCTGGACGAAGACCCCGCCTGGCGCATTGCCTCTGTCTCCGACGTCCTCACCGAAAGCGGCATTTCCTTTCAGTATGTTGAATATTGCAGAGCATAAAAATCGGAGTCGGCCGGCTCCGGTTTTTCTATAATACGGCTTCCCCATGCAGTGGCGCGTTTGGGGGTTTCTTTTTTGAAAAAAATCTGTTATAATCGGGAAAAACCACGAAATAAGGAGTCATTTCCATGAAAAAATATTTGGTGCTCCTGCTGGCGGCCGCCCTTCTGGCGTGCAGCGCCTGCGGGAAAAAGCAGGTGGTGCAGAGCGGCACGCTGGGCGAGGAGGAGTTGGTCACCGCCTCCACAGCGGAGCTGGTGTATAAAAACGAGAGCTACACCCTTCGTTTCAATAAAAATGAAGCGGGCGACTGGCAGTGGAAGGACGACACCACCCTGCCGCTGGATCAGCAGCAGATGCAGCAGCTTCTGGATCAGGTGAGCGCGCTGAACGCGCTGACCCCGCTGGAAACCACCGGCGACAGCACGGCATACGATCTGGATGCGCCGGATCGCACGCTGGAGATCAAGAATTCCGACGGCACCGACCTGTCCCTGCAAATCGGCGCGGCAGCGCCGGACGGCGGCTACTATATGAGCCGCGACGGCGACACCTCCAAGATCTATGTGGCGCCGGACTCTTTGGTGCAGCTCATGGATCGCAATATCTACCAGCTGGTGCAGCTGCCCACGCTGCCGGTGCTGCCCGTGGATAAGCTCACCCACATCCAGGCGCAGGGCGGCGGCGTGTCCGTCACCGTGGTGCACGGCGAGGGGGAGAGCTGGCTGTACGAGGGGGCGGACGTGTCCGACCGGATAGCGAGCCTCACGGCGCTGCTGGCCGAAGGGCTGCAGATCGAGTCCTGCGTGGACTACAACCCCAGCTCCGGCGCTCTGCCCATCTGCGGCCTGACGGATCCGGCGCTGACAGTCACCGTGAACTACCGCGGCGACGACGGCTCCGCCGGCAGCTTCACCCTGCGGGTGGGGTACGCCTACGGCGACGGGTATTTCGCCCTGTATAACGATGTCCCCGCCATCTTCAAGCTCTCCGCCGAAACGGTGCAGGCGCTGCAGGCCGCGCTGGCTCTGGCGGCATAAAAATGCATAAAAAATTCACAAAATCCAACCCCTTCCGGCTTGCTCCGGAGGGGGTTTTGGGTTACAATGAGACGAAAGAAAAGCAAAGGAGGCGGCCGTATGCGTATCCTTGTTGTGGAGGACGAAAAACGCCTGGCGCAGAACCTGCAGGAGCTGCTGCGGCGAGAGGGCTACACCGTAGACGTGTGCTATGACGGCGTTTCGGGGCTGGATAACGCCCTGTCCGATATTTATGACCTCATGCTGCTGGACGTGATGCTGCCGGGCATGGACGGCTTTGCCGTGCTGGAGCAGCTGCGCAGCGCCGGCAAGCATCTGCCCGTTCTGATGCTCACCGCCCGCGGCGAGCTTTCCGACCGCGTGCGGGGGCTGGATCAGGGGGCGGACTACTACCTCACCAAGCCCTTCCAGATGCCGGAGCTGCTGGCCTGCGTGCGGCTGCTGCTGCGGCGGAGCAACGGCGAAAGCGGCGGGGACGACTCCATCCGCTGGGGCGACCTCACGCTGCAGCCGGGCACGTTTCAGGTGTGCTGCGCCGAACGCAGCGCCCGCCTCAGCCGAAAAGAGTATGACCTGCTGGAAATGCTCATGCGCAACGGCGGGCAGATTTTGTCCAAGGAGCAGCTGCTGCTGAAGGCGTGGGGCTATGAATCCAACGCCGAGGACAACAACGTGGAGGTCTATATCTCCTTCCTGCGGCGCAAGCTGGAGCTGGTGCGCTCCCGGGTGCGCATCCGCACGGTGCGGCTGGCGGGCTACTGTCTGGAGGAAGCGGAATGATACGGAAATTACGGCTGAAGATTGTGGGCATCAGTGTGATGACGGTGGCGGCGGTGCTGCTGAGCGCGATGGTAATATTGGCGCTGAGCACCCACAGCCAAATGGTGCGCAGCAGCGAGGGCAGGCTTCTCTCGGCGCTGGACGGCAGGCTGGACAGAAACGAGCTGCCCGGCAGCAGCGGCCAGCCCTGCTTCGTGGCGGAGATCCTCTCCGGCGGAACCATCCACCTGTCCGGCAGCAGCTATTATAATTTGGAAAACGAAGATCTGGTGCTGGGCATCGTGCGCTCGGCGCTGGAGCAGGAGAGCGAGAGCGGTGTCCTGCACGACTACTCCCTGCGCTATATGCGGCGGGTGGGCACGCTCTCGGTGCGCATCGCCTTCACCGACTGCACCATGGAGCAGGCCACCATGCGCAGTCTGCTGCTGCGCAGCGGCTTCATCGCTCTGGCGGCGCTGGTGATCCTGACGGGTCTGAGCTACTGGCTGGCGGGCTTTGCCGTGCGGCCGGTGAAGCAGGCATGGCAGGAGCAGACGCAGTTCATTTCCGACGCGTCCCACGAGCTGAAAACGCCGCTGACGGTGATCCTGTCCTCCTCGGAGCTGGCGGCGGGGGAGCCGGATGAGGCGAAAACCAAGCAATACATTGATAATATCCACGCCGAATCCCTGCGAATGAAGGAGCTGGTGGAGGACATGCTGGCGCTGGCGCGGGCGGAGAGCGGCGCAAAGCTGGTGATGGAGCCGGTGGATCTGTCCGACACAGCGCTGGAGAGCGCGCTGGCCTTTGAGCCGGTGGCCTTTGAAAGCGGGCGGACGCTGGCCTACGACATTCAGCCGGAGCTTTCGGTGTCGGGCAGCGCCGTGCAGCTAAGGCGGCTTACGGATATTCTGCTGGATAACGCCGTGAAATATGCGGCTGCGGGGACGAACATCAGCCTGCTGCTGCGCCGCGAAGGCCGCAGCGCCGTGCTGCAAGTGGAAAATAAAGGCGAAACGATCCCGCCGGAAAAGCTCCCCCATCTGTTCGATCGCTTCTATCGGGCGGACGAGTCCCGCACCGGCGGCGAAGGCTTCGGTCTGGGTCTGGCCATTGCCCAGAGCATCGCGCAGACCCACGGCGGCAGCATCGGCTGCACCAGCGCGGAGGGCGTGACGCAGTTCACCGTGACGCTGCCGCTGCTGAAAAACGAACCAATGAAACGAGGAAAAGACGCATGTTAGACCTGCTGATTCGGGGCGGCACCGTGGTAGACGGCACCGGCAGCGCCCCCTATGCCGCCGACGTGGCGGTGGAAAACGGAAAGATCGTGGAGGCGGGCGACCTGCCCGACGCCCACGCGCGGCGTGTGATCAGCGCCGCCGGCAAGCTGGTGACGCCGGGGTTCATCGACATCCACCGCCACGCAGATCTGGCGGCCTTTCGGTCGGGCTTCGGCCAGCTGGAGCTGCGGCAGGGGCTGACCACCATTGTAAACGGCAACTGCGGCCTGTCCGCCGCGCCCCTCCGCCGCAGCAGGCGGGCGGAGATCACCGCCTACCTGCAGCCCATCTGCGGCGAAATGAAAAACAATGTCCCCACAGATTCGCTGGCGGACTACTTTGCCGGCCAGCCGGAGGCGCCCCTGCACACGGGCATGCTGGTGGGCGCGGGCGTGCTGCGCGCCAGTGCGGCAGGCTACGCGCTGGAGCATCTGGAGGACAATCACTACAAGGCCATCCACCGCCAGATGGAGCAGGCACTTAGTGACGGGGCGCTGGGCGTTTCCCTGGGTCTCGGCTACGCGCCGGAGTGCTTCTACACCACGGAGGAGCTGCTGCGGGCGCTGGCGCCGCTGGCGGGGCAGAATATCCCCGTGACCGTGCACATGCGGCAGGAGGGCGGCGGCGTAGTGGAGGCACTGGAGGAAATGCTCACCGTGGCGCGGACGCTGCGCATCCCCGTGCACATCAGCCACCTGAAGGCCATGGGGCGCAGCAACTGGGGCGTGAAGATCCAAAAGGCGCTGGCGCTGCTGGACGAAGCGCGGCAGGAAGGTCTGGACGTAGGGTGCGACGTGTACCCCTACACCGCCGGCTCCACCCAACTCATCCACATTCTGCCCCCCGACTTTCTCACCGGCGGCATAGAGGCCGTGGTGCGCCGCCTGCAGGACAAGGGCGTGCGGCGGGAGCTGGGGCAGCGCATCGAGAAAGGCGACGGCTTTGACGACATCGCCAAGCTGGCCGGCTGGGACGGCATACGCCTCACCAGTCTGCACTGTCCGGAGGATCACCCCTATCAGGGCAAGAGCATCGCGGAGATCGCCGCCCTCTGGGGGCAGAACCCGCTGGACTGCTGCTGCGACCTGCTGGTGCGGGAGCACTGCGAGATCACCATGGTGGATTTCATGGCCTCGGAGGAGGACATCGTGACCATTCTGCAAAGCCCGCTTTCCAACGTCATTTCCGATTCCACCTATCCCACCGACGGCATGCTCCACCCGCGGGTATATGGCACATTCGTGCACCTTTTGGAGCACTTTGTGAAGGAGCGTGGCGTGCTGACTGTTGAGCAGGCCATACACAAAATGACGCAGCAGCCGGCCGAGGTGCTGCGCCTTGCGGGCAAGGGCGTGCTGGCGAAGGGCATGGATGCCGACATCAACGTGTTTGCGCTGGAAAGGCTGCACCAGCCCGCCACCTACGAAAACCCCTGCTGTCTGGCGGAGGGCATAGACTATGTGCTGGTGGACGGCGCCGTAGCCGTGGAAAAAGGCAAATGCACCGGTGTGAAGGCAGGTCAGATCCTGCGGAGATAAACAAAAAATTTCCCTCGGAGGCGCGTCTTCCGAGGGTTTTTCTTGTCTTGGATCATTTTTTCTGCAAAAGACATCGCCGCAGGGAATCATTTCGCCGCATATGCATATACTGACAAGTAAATGAAAAAAAGAGGAGGGAAGCGCCGTGGAGGAAAAAGACCAGCGGGATGTGGACGACATGATCTATGTAGACGAGTGGCGGGTGAGCGAGCGGTGAGGCCGCGGCGATGCGGCGGCGGGCGAGGTATTTCCCAAAATGTCATTCCGTGGCGCGCAGCGACGTGGAAATCCGTTTTTCCCATAGGAGAATGCGTGCGATGCAGACAAGGCGATGTGGGCGTCGTGCCCTACGAAGCTTTTTGTAGGGGCGGCGCGTGGCCGGCATGCTTCCCTCTGCCATAAAAACACAGGCCGGCGCAATGCCGGCCTGTGTTTTTATGTATTTCTTCTTAATTTTTATTCAATGGTGCCGCCGCCCAGAACCTGCTCCCCGTCGTAGAGCACCACCGCCTGTCCGGCGGTGACGGCGCGCTGGGGTTCGTCAAACTCCACGCGGATGCGCCCGTTCGGCAGAGGCGTCACCGTGGCGGCGGCCTCGGTCTGGCTGTAACGGGTCTTGGCGGTGACGCGGAGGGGCTGCGCGGGCGTCTCGCCGCTGATCCAGTTCACCCGATCCGCCGTGAGGACTGCGGTGAAAAGCTCCTCGTTATCCCCCAGCAGGATGGTGTTGTCGGCGGCGTTTTTCCGCAGAACGTAGAGATGTTTGCCGGCGGCTACGCCCAACCCCTTGCGCTGGCCGGTGGTGTAGCAGGGAAGTCCCTTGTGCCGCCCCAGCACCTTGCCCGAGGCGTCCACAAAGTCGCCGGCCTTCAGCTCCACGCCGCCGTATTCCTGCAAAAAATGCACATAGTCCCCGTCGGGCACGAAGCAGATGTCCTGGCTGTCGGACTTGTCGGCGTTCACCAGCCCCGCCTGACGGGCGCTTTGGCGAATGGCGGGCTTGTCATACTCCCCTACCGGCAGCAGCAGGTGCGCCAGCTGATGCTGGGTGAGCTGGTAGAGAACGTAGCTCTGATCCTTGCCGCGGTCGCGCCCCCGCAGGAGTCGGTATTTTTTTGTGTTTTCATCGAAATCCACGCGGGCATAGTGGCCGGTGGCCAGATAGTCGTACCCCAGCAGCAGCGCCCGCTCCAGAAGAGCACTGAATTTTAGGCAGCGGTTGCAGTCGATGCAGGGGTTGGGGGTGCGGCCGGCGCAGTATTCGGAAACGAAGTGATCCATTACGTCGCGGGCAAAGCGCTCTGTTTCATTGAACACATAAAACTTCATGCCCAGTCCGTAAGCCACGCTGCGGGCGTCGGCGGCGTCATCGGCGGAGCAGCAGGTGCCCTCCACCTCGCCGGCATACAGCCGCAGCATGGCGCCGTCGCAGGCATAGCCCTGCTGCATGAGCAGCAGCGCGGCGGCGGAGCTGTCCACCCCGCCGGACATAGCCACCAGCACTTTTTTCTTTTGATCCATTGTATTCATATTCATTATCCATGTGCCGTCAATCCAGATATTTTTCCAAATAGCATTTGTGGGACAGGGCGTCCGCAAGCTCCATCATCACCGGCTGGAAGCCGCCGGCGTACTGGAACGGAATGTCCTGCACGGACGATGCGCCGCAGTGCTGCACCGGCAGGGCCACAGTGACCACGGTGCCCTTGCCCGCCTCGGAGTGCAGCAGCAGGTTTCCCCCCTGGCGGCGGGCAAAACAGCGGCTCAGCGGCAGCCCCAGTCCCAGCCCGTGGGGCAGAGGATCCATGCGCTCCGTGTGGAGAATGCGGTCATACACGGTGTCCTGCAGCTCCGGCGCAATGCCGCAGCCGTTGTCCGCCACCTGCAGCAGGATCTGGCTGCCTTGCTGGGTGAGGGTCACGCGGATCTCGCCGCCGGCCGGCGTGAACTTGGCGGCGTTGGATATAAGGTTCCAAAAAATGCGGGTGGTATACTCCCGATGGATGCCCGCCGTAAGGTGACGGGGGCGCAGATCCGCCCGCAGCGTCAGGCCGCACAGCTCCAGCGGCACCTGCGCCTGCCGGCAGAGGTCGTCAAAAAATTCCACCAGCTCCGTGTCCTGCTTGGGGAGCGGCTCCTCCTCCGTGAGCATATAGGCGTCGGTGAGGTTGGTAACGATGCGCAGCAGGCGGTAGTAACTCTGGCGCAGGATGCAGGAATCGGGGTCGTCTCCCGTTTTCAGCGCGGCTTGCATATTGCCCAGAGCCGTGCGGAATTGGGCGGCGATGTTGGGCAGAACTTGCGTTAAAAGCTGGATCTCCTGAGATGAATACTCCATGCCGAAGCTCCTTTCACGAATAGTGTTTCAAGGTGGCCGGGGAATATTCCTCGGTTACCGGGAACGCAAAAATGTTATGCATTTATATACTATAACAGGGCGATGTCGAAAACGCAAGAACATTACCGAAAATCGTCAGTCGCAGGAATTAATTTTTTTGAAAAAAGGGGAATACTATTGAAAATTAGGGGTTGCATTTTTCAAAAAAACGGATATAATACAGAATGTACCATATGTTTGATATATTCCATCTGAAAGGAGTTTTTCTAATGAGCATTAAAGTTGGTATCAATGGATTCGGCCGTATCGGCCGCATGGTAGTTCGCCGCGCTATTCACCACCCCGAGATCGAGATCGTGGGCATCAACGATCTGTGTCCGGCCGACTATCTGGCCTATATGCTGAAGTACGACACCATGCACGGCAAGTTCGACGGCGAGGTGAAGGCCGAAGATGGCGCCATCGTCATCAACGGCAAGCGCATTCCCATCACCGCCGAGCGCGACCCTCACAACCTGCCCTGGAAGGAGCTGGGCGCCGAGTACGTCATCGAGTCCACGGGTCTGTTCCTCACCAAGGAGAAGGCGCAGGGTCACA
This sequence comes from uncultured Eubacteriales bacterium, assembly GCA_900313295.1. GTDB lineage: Bacteria > Bacillota > Clostridia > Oscillospirales > Oscillospiraceae > Vescimonas. Next base: position 1,590 of record OMQS01000068.1, on the reverse strand, counting down.
TTGACGCCGGCGCAAAGCACGTTGTCATGTCCGCCCCCTCCAAGGATGACACCCCCATGTTCGTTGTGGGCGTGAACCTGGATAAGTACACTTCCGACATGAAGTTCGTGTCCAACGCCAGCTGCACCACCAACTGCCTGGCGCCCATTGCCAAGGTGCTCAACGACGCTTTCGGCATTTCCGACGGCCTCATGACCACCGTGCACTCCACCACCGCCACCCAGAAGACCGTGGACGGCGTGTCCATGAAGGACTGGCGGGGCGGCCGCGCAGCCAGCGGCAACATCATCCCCTCCTCCACCGGCGCTGCCAAGGCCGTGGGCAAGGTGATCCCCGAGCTGTCCGGCAAGCTCACCGGCATGAGCATGCGTGTGCCCACGCTGGACGTGTCCGTGGTGGATCTGACGGTGAACCTGAAGAAGGCCGCCACCTATGACGAGATCTGCAAGGCCATGAAGGACGCCTCCGAGGGCGAGCTGAAGGGCATTCTGGGCTATACCGACGAGGCCGTGGTTTCCTCCGATTTCCTGGGCGACGCCCGCACCTCCATCTTCGACGCCAAGGCCGGCATCGCTCTGACGGACACCTTCGTGAAGGTCGTGAGCTGGTATGACAACGAGATGGGCTACTCCGACAAGCTGCTGTGCCTCATTGAGCACATGTACGCCGTGGATCACAAGTAATACGACCGGTGAAAATTTTTGAATTTGCTGGAGGGCGGGCTGACCGCCCTCTACGCAGATTTGAACCGGAGCATCGAGCGCGGGAAAGGATACCCTATGCAGAATCATTCCATTCTAGCCTGCCGGCTGAGCATGGACAGCGATATTCCGCTGTATAGCCAGCTTGTGGGCATTATCAAGCAGAACATTTCCTCCGGCAAGCTGGGCGTAGGCGACCTGCTGCCGTCGGAAGCCGAGCTGTGCCGCGCCATGGATATCAGCCGCAACACCGTGCGGCAGGCCATCGGTGAGCTGGAGGAGGAAGGGCTGGTGGTGCGCAAGCGGGGCAAGGGCACCTTTGTGGCCGACCCCAACGCCCGCGGCAAGTGCGTGCGGTACTCCTTCACCACGGAGATCTCCTCTCTGGGCAAGGTGCCGTCCTCCACCATGGTGGACTTCGGCGTGGTGATCCCGCCGGCGGAGGTGAGCCGCCGGATGCAGCTGCAGGAAGATCAAGCGGTATACTGTTTCACCCGCGTGCGCAATGTGGACGGCGAGCCGCTGATCCTGGAAACCAGCTACTACCCCCAGTACATCTACCCCAATCTCACCCGCGAGCTGGTTCAGACCCACAGCATTTACAGCCTGCTCTACCATGTGGGCATCATTCCCGCTGCCGCGGAGGATACATACGAGGCCGTGGTGCTGGACGATGTGCGGGCGAATCTTCTGCATGTGCCGCAGGGGAGCTGCGCTTTTTACCACCAGCGCCGCACCAGCACCGAGGACGGGCGCATCTACGAGTACACCTGCAGCTACATTCGGGCTGATCGGGTTACGCTGGATGTGCACATGCAAAAAAATAATATGAGTTTCAGCCGAAACGTTCGGTGATCCTCCTCAAAAAGCAGCGCCCCGCACTTAAAGT
>OMQS01000111.1 GCA_900313295.1 uncultured Eubacteriales bacterium | reverse complement strand
ATCGGTCACTGGTCTCGCAATGACAGGGTTTTTGCAGGAAATTTTCTCGTTAAAAAAGCCTCGCAGAGTTTGCCGCCCGCAGGCGGCAAAAAATTCAAATCATTTTTCACCGCGACATGCGCGTGGGGAAAAATACCTCTCAGACTGCAAGTGTGGAATTTTGCCGCTTGCGGCAAAATTATGCGCGCAGCAGGCTGCAAGCCTTTTGGCAGAAAAAACGAAGTTTTTTGCCAGTTACTTTCCCGCGGGTCTGGCGACGCGCATGACGCCGGACACCTGCTCCAGACGGCGGCGCACGGTGGACAGCTGCTCGCTGTCTGCCACTCCCACCTCGATGGTGATGAGGGCAAAGCCGTCGCTGGTGCTGCGGGCGGACAGGTTCGTCACCCGCGTCTTGGTGGAGGAGAGGATGGTGGAAATGTCCATGATGAGGTTCAGCCGATCTTTGGCCACCACCTCCAGGGTGGTGCGGTAGTCCTCGCGGGTGGTGTCGCCCCAAGACACCTTGATCCAGCGTCCCTCCTCCTCGGGCTTGCGGCGGGCAGGGTCGGCATTGGGGCAGTCCGCCCGATGGACGGAGACGCCGTAGCCTCTCGTGATGAAGCCCACGATGTCGTCGCCGGGGACAGGGGTGCAGCACTTGGCGAACTTCACAAGGCAGTTGCTCAGTCCCTCCACCACGATGCCCTGCTCACTCTTGGTGCGCTTGGGCACGGCGGGGCGCATCTTCTCCGGCTCGTCCTTCAGGGGCACCTCGGCGTCCCGCTCCTCCTGATGCATTTTCAGGATCCGCTGGATCTCGTCCCGCAGGCGGCCGATGAGCTTCAGGGAGGTGACGCCGCCGTAGCCGATGGCGGCATACATATCGTCCAGACTCTTGTAGGCCAGACGCTTCAAGACATTGGGGAGATTTTCCTCCGCCGTCAGTTCCTTGAGGGTGACGCCGGTGCGCTTGACCTCCGCCTCGAAGGAGGCGCGGCCGCGGGCAATATTCTCATCGCGGCACTCCCGCTTGAACCACTGGCGGATCTTGCTGCGAGCCTCGCTGGAGCGGGCGATCTTCATCCAGTCGCGGCTGGGGCCGTGGGCGGATTTGGAGGTGACTATTTCCACCACGTCGCCGTTTTTCAGCTTGGAATCGAACTGGGCGATGTGGCCGTTGACCTTGGCGGCCACCATGTGGTTGCCTATGGCGGAGTGGATGCTGTAAGCAAAGTCGATGGGCGTGGCGCCGGCGGGCAGATTGATGACATCGCCCTGAGGCGTGAACACGAACACCTCGTCAGCGAACATATCCACCTTCAGGGAATGGATAAACTCCTCGGCGTCGGCGCCCTCCTGATTTTCCAGCAGCCGGCGCACCCATTCATAGTCGTGCTCGTCGCCCTCGCCCTGGCCGTTCTGCTTATATTTCCAGTGGGCGGCGATACCGTATTCGGCGATCTCGTGCATCTGCCTGGTGCGGATCTGCACCTCGAAGGGGATGCCGTTGTCGCCCACCACGGTGGTGTGGAGGGACTGGTACATATTGGGCTTGGGGGTGCCGATATAGTCCTTGAAGCGGCCTAAGACCGGCTTATACAGGTCATGGATGATGCCCAGCACATGGTAGCACTCGGAAACGGTGTTCACGATGACGCGGAAGGCGAAGAGGTCAAACACGTCGTCCAGAGATTTATCCTGGGTATACATCTTGCGGTAAATGCTGTAGGGGTGCTTCATGCGGCCGGACACGGCGCCCTCGATGCCCGCCTGTTGGAGGCGCCCTGTGATCTGGTCGTGGATGGAGGCCATGAAGCCGTCGTACTCCGAGGCCTTCTCGTCCAGCGCCTCGATGATCTCCTGATAGCCGATGGGATCCAGATATTTCAGGCTCAGATCCTCCAGCTCCCATTTCATTTTCTGCATGCCCAGGCGGTGGGCGATGGGGGCGTAGATCTCCATGGTCTCCAGAGATTTCTGCTTTTGCTTTTCCGGCGTCTGGTACTCCATGGTGCGCATATTGTGGAGCCGGTCGGCCATTTTGATGAGGATGACGCGGATGTCCTTGCTCATGGCCAGCAGCATTTTGCGCAGATTCTCCATCTGCTCCTCGGCCTTGGAGGCGGCCTGCACTCTCGTCAGCTTGCTCACGCCCTCCACGATGTCGGCAATGGTGGGGGAAAAGGTGCGGGCGATGTCCTCATGGGTGGCATCGGTATCCTCGATGGTGTCGTGGAGCAGGGCGGCGGCAATGGACTCCGAGTCCAGATGCAGCTCCTCCGCCACGATCTGCGCTACCGCCAGCGGGTGGGTGATGAAGGGCGAACCGTCCTTGCGGTTCTGGCCGCGGTGATGCTCCTCGGCAAAGCGGAAGGCCGAACGGATCAGCTCAAAATTCGCCCCGGGGTTATACCGGCGGACGGTGTCCTCCAGACGCTGATACTTTTCCTGCACATTCACGGCTTGTCACCTCACTTTCCTTTGATGCTCTCCAGCAGCGCCGCCCAGTAGGGCGACTGCTCCAGATCTACTTTATGCTTCACGGCGCACAGCCGCAATGTGATCTCCTCGTCATGTATTTCCCGACACAAAAGCCCCCGCTCGCAGAACAGCTCCACGCAGAAGCAGGCGCGCAAAAACGGATCCGTGCCGGGAATGGCGGCAGAGAGCTGCCGCAGGAAGGGCAGGTAAGGCCGCTCCCACTCCTCGACGCCCACCGTCTGCTGCAAGAGCCGCCACGCGGCTACGCACTGCTGGCGGGAGGGCAGAAGGCGCAGCGCCTCCTTCGCCGAGAGGCTCTCCCCCTGCTCCAGACGGCGCAGGAGCAGCAGCGACTCCTCCTCGCGGGCAGAGCACTGGCGGGAGGGGCGCAGGTCGATCACCTGCAGCTGCACCGAGCGGCTGCCCCGAAATTCATTTACCTGCAGATAAAACGCCACGTCCACCCGCTCGCCTACGCGGCAGGGGCACTGCTGGGCGGAAACGGAAAAGAAGATGCCCTCCAGCTGCACGGCGCCCTTGGAAAAGCGCAGCTTTAAGTGGCGATTCTGCCCCACGCCCTGCGCCCGCTCCAGCGTGACGCCCAGCAGGCAGAACAGGGGACGGTTGTTGCCGTTGCCGTAAGGCTCCAGACGGCGCAGCTGCTCCACCTCCCACAGCGTCACCGCCTCCGGCCGGCGCAGCACCACGTCCACGTCCAGCACCGAGGCGGCCGGCCGGCTGCCCATGAAGCGCAGGACGTATTCGTTCATTCTCTTGCGGAAGGCAGGGACTTTGTCCTCCTCGATGGTGAAGCCCGCCGCCAGCTCGTGGCCGCCGAAGCCCAGCAGCAGGTCGCTGCACGCCTCCAGCGCCGCAAAGAGGTTGAAGCCCCCCCAGCTGCGACAGGAACCTTTGCCCGTGTGGCCGGACAAATGGATCATGAAGCTGGGACAGGCATATTTTTCGCTCAATCGGGAGGCCACGATGCCCACCACGCCCTGATGCCACTGGTGGTCGGCCAGCACAAGGGCGTGCTTTTCCTCGGCGGGCATGGCCTCGATCATGGCCACGGCCTGAGCATAGATCTCCTGCTCCACGGCCTGGCGCTGGCGGTTCAGCTCGCACAGCTCCCTGGCCAGCCCATGAGCCAGCACGGGATCCTTGCATAGCATAAGCTCCGCCGCGCGATCCGCCTCGCCCATGCGTCCGGCGGCGTTGATGCGGGGCGCCAGCACATAGCCGATCTGCACGGAGGTGATCTCCTTCTGGTCAAGCCCCGTTTCCTGCAAAAGCGCCCGCAGGCCGATGAAGTCGCAGTCGGTAATATGGGCAAGGCCGCGCGCCACGATGGTGCGGTTTTCCCCGGTCATGCGCATGACGTCCGCCACGGTGCCCACGGCGGCCAGGGGGCAGTAGCGGGTGAGCAGCTCCTCCCCGCGCGCCTCGCCGCCCAGCGCCAGCACCAGCTTCAGCGCCACGCCGCAGCCGGCCAGATGCTTGAAGGGATAGGGGCAGTCCGGCCGATGGGGGTCTACCACCGCCGCGGCGCGGGGCAGCTCCTCCTTGCACTCGTGGTGATCCGTCACCACCACGTCCATGCCCAGCCCTGCGGCATAGTCCACTTCCTCCACGCCGGTGATGCCGCAGTCCACGGTGACCACCAGCGTGACCCCCTGCTCATGCAGCGTGCGCATGGCCTCCGCCGACATGCCGTATCCGTCCTCGATGCGGCGGGGGATATAGTGGCTCACCTGCCCGCCGCAGCGGCGCAGATAGTCCGCCAAAATGGCGGTGGCGGTGATGCCGTCCACGTCATAGTCGCCGAATACGGCGATATGCTCCCCGCTCTCCAGCGCGGCGCGGATGCGGCGGACGGCGCAGTCCATGTCCTTCATAAGAAACGGCGAAAGGGTCAGCGTTTCTTCAATATTCAAAAATTCGGCGGCAGCGGCAGTGTCGGCAATGCCGTGGGCAGCCAGAACGGCAGACAGCAGCGCCGGGTAGCCCGCCGCCTCCAGCGCCTCCACCGAGGGAGCCGCAGCGGGAAGGTTCCATTTTTCAAATTTCACGCACGACTCCCCTCCTTTTCGGCGCAAACTGTCGAAAAATCCTTCGGATTTTTCCGTCTTCGGATTTTTCCGACAAAAGGCTCGCAGTCTGCTGCGCGCATAATTTTTGCGCGGGACGCAAAAATTCCACACTGGCAGCCTGAGAAGTGTTTTCTCTCACGCGCATGTCGCGAGAGAAAATGATCCCAATTTTTTGCCGCCTGCGGGCGGCAAACTCTGCGAGGCTTTTTTAGAAGCACTGATAATAGAAGAATATTATAACAAATTGTGGTGGAAAGGTAAAGGAAAATCTTCTATTCACCGGAGTAAAGGTCGGTTTTGGGAGCAAGAAAAGCAGGCCGACGGGAAAATCGGTCTGCTGAAAAAGGTTAAAGGGCGATCTTGGCCGTTTTGGTCTTGCCGATGACCACCGTGCCGGTGATGGTGAGGGCGGCCAGCTTCTCCCCCGCCAGACGGGTCACCACCTGAATGACGCCGCCGGGCTGGCGCAGAGACACGCACTGTTCCCGCCCCCGCACAGACGTCAGCCACGCGCCGATGGCCGCCGAGCCGCTGCCGCAGCCCCGCTCCCACACGCAGGAGTCCGTGGGCTTCACATACACCAGCGGCGTGAAGGCCGTCTGGCTTTCCTCCAGCAGCAGAAGGCCCATGGCTTCGCCGGAGAGCAGCTCGCTCCAAGAGCGCAGCGTTTCCTCCGCGCGGGCGCGGTCGATGACCTCCGCCGGCGCGATGACGTGGCAAATGCCCGGCAAATGCACCACGGGGAAGGTCTGCATCACTCCGCCCACCGGCAGAGAAAGCTGCTCGATGCGCTCCGGCAGGGGCATGGCCACCGTGCCCATGAAGCAGCCGTCTATCCGCGTGATGCGGCAGGCCACCGGCTGCGGCGCGCCGGAAACGGGCAGGGTCAGGGCGCGCTCCGCCCCCACGGGCAGCTCCCGATGCAGCCAGGCCGCCATGGACATGGTGGCATTGCCGCAAAATTCGCCGCCCATCATTTGCAGGCGGGGATTTCCCGCGGCCAGTCCCTCGGCAAAGCCCACCTGCTCGGCGTCCTTTTCCCGCCGCAGAAGCTCCGCTGCCACCCGCGGCTGCACATCTCTGGGCACGGGAGTGGTGACCAGGAGGGTGATATTTTTTGTGGGGTCGATGACCGTGTAGCGCAGTTCCATTTTTGCCGCCTCCCGATGGTTCTTTTTCTTCATTATACCCATTGAGGAAGTAAAATGCAATTCCTGTTGCCCTTTGGAAAGTAAAATGGTATACTATGGGGCAAGATAACATTTCACCACGGACGCAAGAAAGGATGATCCGCTATGAAACTGAGCTTTTTCGGCGCTGACCAGTGCGTCACCGGCAGCTGCCACTGTCTGGAGGCAAACGGCAAAAAGATCCTCATCGACTGCGGCCTGCAGCAGGGACGGGACGAGGTGGACAACGGCAGCCTGCCCTTCCACGCAGGCGAGATCGACTATGTGCTGGTGACCCACGCCCACATCGACCACACCGGCCGCATTCCCATGCTTATAAAGCAGGGCTTTCAGGGGCGCATCCTCACCACCCGCCTCACCGCCCAGCTCATGGACATCATGCTGCAGGACTCGGCGCACATTCAGGAGTCCGACGCCGAATACCAGAACCGCAAGAACCTCCGCGCCGGCCGGCCGGTGGTGGATCCGCTGTACACCGTGGAGGACGCTCTGCGGGTGAAGGAATTTCTCACCACCTGCGAATACGGCGAAAAGGTGGATCTGTGCGAGGGCGTCAGCGTGGAGTGCATTGATGCCGGCCATTTGCTTGGCTCCGCCAGCATGAAGCTGACGGTCACCGAGGGCGGCGAGATGCGCACCATCGTCTTCTCCGGCGACATTGGCAACGTGGATCAGCCCATCATCCGCGACCCTCAGTTCTTCCATCAGGCGGACTTCGTGGTCATGGAGAGCACCTACGGCAACCGCAACCACACCGAGGTCTGGAGCTACACCGACGAGCTGGCGCAGATCATCGACGAAACGCTGGGCAAGGGCGGCAACGTGGTCATCCCCTCCTT
>OMQS01000066.1 GCA_900313295.1 uncultured Eubacteriales bacterium | reverse complement strand
CTTCTTGCCGATCTTCTCGTTGCGGTAGTCCACCTCCACCCGGAAGCCTTGTGCCTCCAAAGCCTTGGCAGCGTCGGCGCAGTAGTCAGCGGCGCGGTCGGTAACGGGCAGGAAGCGCACCTGCTCCGGCGCCATCCATGTGGGCAACGCGCCGGCGTACTCCTCAATGAGGTAGGCCAGCGTCCGCTCGTAGCAGCCCAAAGAGGTACGGTGGATGATATACGGCAGCGCCTTCTCGCCGTTTTCGTCGATATAGTACATGCCGAACCGCTGCGCCAGCAGCATGTCGATCTGGATGGTGACCAGAGTGTCCTCCTTGCCGAACACGTTCTTATACTGAATGTCCAGCTTGGGGCCGTAGAAAGCGGCCTCGTCGATGCCGACCTCGTACTTCACATCCAGGTCGTCCAGGATCTGACCCATGACACGCTGGGCCTCGTCCCACTGCTCCTTGGTCCCCTCGTACTTGTTGTTGGGGTTGGCGGGATCCCACTGGGAGAAGCGGAAGGTACACTTATCCAGCATACCCACGGTGCTCAGGAAATACTTGGCCAGCTCCAGACAGCCCTTGAACTCCTCCTCCAGCTGATCCGGCCGCAGCACCAGGTGACCCTCGGAGATGGTAAACTGGCGCACGCGGATGAGGCCGTGCATCTCGCCGGAATCCTCGTTGCGGAACAGGGTGGAGGTCTCGCCCAGGCGCATGGGCAGGTCGCGGTAAGACCGTTGCCGGTTCAGATACACCTGATACTGGAACGGGCAGGTCATAGGCCGCAGCGCGAAGCACTCCTTGGTTTCGTCGTGGGGATCGCCCACGACGAACATGCCGTCCAGATAGTGGTCCCAGTGGCCGGAAATCTTATAAAGCTCCCGCTTGGCCATGAGGGGCGTCTTGGTCAGCAGGTAGCCCCGCTTCTGTTCAACATCCTCCACCCAGCGCTGCAAAAGCTGAATGACCCGGGCGCCCTTGGGCAGCAGAATGGGCAGCCCCTGACCGATATAGTCCACCGTGGTGAAATACTCCAGGTCGCGCCCCAGCTTGTTGTGGTCGCGCTTGAGGGCCTCCTCCCGCTGCTTCAGGTACTCGTCCAGCTCCTCCTTCTTGGGGAAGGCCACGGCGTAGATACGCTGGAGCATCTTGCGGTTGGAGTCGCCCCGCCAGTAAGCGCCGCAGCACTGGGTCAGCTTGATGGCGTTGCCCTTGATGCGGCCGGTGGAGTCCAGGTGGGGGCCTGCGCACAGATCCACGAACTCGCCCTGCTTATAAAAAGAGATGTGCGCGTCCGCCGGCAGGTCGTTGATAAGCTCCACTTTATAGGGCTCGTCCTTCTCCTGCATATAGGCAATGGCCTCCTCACGGGGCAGCTCAAAGCGCTCCAGCTTCAGCTTTTCCTTGCAGATCTTGCGCATCTCCGCCTCCAGGGCGTCCAGATGCTCCTGTGTGAAGTTGAAGGGAGCGTCAAAGTCGTAGTAAAAGCCGCCCTCGATGCTGGGGCCGATGGCCAGCTTCACCTCGGGATACAGCCGCTTCACGGCCTGAGCCAGCACATGGGAGCAGGTGTGCCAATAAGTGCGGCGGTAATCCTTGTTTTCAAAGGTGTAGATGTTTTCTTCGCTCATGTTCATGTCCTCCTTTTTTTGGGGTGAAAAAAACCTCACCCCTGACAAAATTCAGGGGTGAGGTAAAAATCTTTTACTCCACGGTTCCACCCTGCTTACGGAAAAATTTCCGTCGCTCGTGTTCTCTGTAACGGGAGCACCCGTTCTGCTCGTCGCAGACAGCTCAGGAGTGGTACCGACCTTGCTTCACCGCAGGACGCTTTCAGCCGCGGCGTCCCTCTCTTTTGCGGCAGGGGAAAGATCTCTTCTCCGTCATAGCATTTTTTAGATTAAAGCATATTATAAGCCCCTTTTCCCGTCTTGTCAACGGATAATCTTCAAAATTTCTTCCGCTCTGTCCACCACCGTGGCCTTGGGGTCGATGGAAAGCAGTTTCTCCCTGCCCCGAAACCCCCAGCTCACGCCGATATAGTCCATGACGCAGTTCCGCGCCGTCTGAATGTCCACCTCGCTGTCGCCCACATATACGGTGTTCTCCCGCTTGCCGCCCATTTCCTTCAGCGCGTGATACACCATCTCCGGTGCAGGCTTGGGTGGCAGGTCGTCCCGCTGTCCGAAGGCCGGCACGTCGGGGAAGAATTTCTCCGCCAAAGCCTTGGTGGTGGGGTCGGGCTTATTGGAGACGATGGCCACCTGCACTCCGGATTTCCGGAGCTTATCCAGCAGCTCCGGAATGCCCGGGTAGGGGCGGGTCTTTATACAGTTGTGTGCCTGGTACCAGGCCTTATATTCCGTCAGCAGGGCCGAAAATTCCTCCTCCCCCACCGTATCCGGCAGGGCCCGGCGCAAAAGCATGGCCGCACCGTTTCCCAGAAAGGCGCGCACCTCCTCCAGCGTCCGTTCGCAGTAGCCATGCGCCCGCAGCACATGGTTCACGGAGTCCTTCAGATCCTCCAGCGTGTCCAGCAGCGTCCCGTCCAAGTCAAAGAGCACCGTGCGCACCCGCTTTTTGCTTTTGTGAAACGCCGACAGATGCGGCAGCAGAATGCTCCCCAGAATCAGCACGATGCCCACACAGCCCAGCGCCGTCACCCGCTCGTGGAGCAGTATGGCTCCGAAAATGGCGGCAAAGGCCGGACTCAGGGCGCAGAAAAGGCTCGCTCGGTTGGCGTCGATGCGGCTCTGCGCCACGGGCTGCAGGGTGTAGCCGAACCCCGTGCACACCACCGCCAGCGCCGCGATGATCCCCCACTCGCTGCCGGTCTGGGGCAGCCTCGGCATTTCAAAGATAAAGGAGGCGATGAGGGCATACAGCCCCAGAAAGCCCACCTCCAGCACGCCCAGCGTGAAGCTGTCTGCCCGGTGGCTGGTGCGGTCGATGGTGATGATGCCCACGGCATAGAGAAAGGCCGACAGCAGGGCAATGCACTCGCCGGTTCCCGGCCGGAACTGCCCGCCCTCCATGGTCAGCAGCGCCACGCCGCATATGGCCACGGCGGCGCACAGCAGGCTCATGGCCTTGGGCAGCCTGCGGTGGATGGCCGATTCCAGCAGCGGCACGATGATAATGGCCAGATTCTCCAGCAGCGACACCGTGCCGGAGTTCACCGTCTTCAGCGACAGCATCTCGCAGCTCATCACCATAAAAAAGATGAATCCCACCAGTGCGCCGCCCGCCACCGTCCGGCGATCCAGATGCCGTACCACTTTTTTCCCGAACAGCGCCGCCAAAAGCACAAAGGCCAGCAAAAACCGCACCGCCAGCAGGTTAAAGGCGCTCATGGTGCTCAGTCCCAATTTGTTGAATACGAAGGAGGTGCTGCGTGCGATGATGACCGACGCCATCAGCACCTCCGCTTTTCTCTCTGACATGGAGCTTCCCTTCTTTACAGCTTCACAATGTATTTCCCGTCAAACAGCACCTTAAAGGGTCGGCAGGGGCATTTATCTCCCTTGCAGCCTTCCTCCTTGGCATGGGGGCAGTCCCTGTCGCAGTATTCCTGGCAGGTCGCCTGCAAGGCTCGCAAGGCCATGGCGCAGGACACGGAGTATACCTTGTCCCTTTTCCCAAATCTTGCCCCGCTCTGCGTCTGCTTTTTCAGCCGCTTCCCGATCTCCGCCTTCAGCTTTGCAATGCTTCCTGCGGGGATCTCCTCTCCGGCCAGCACCTCCGACTCCTCCGGCAGCAGGTTTTCCGTCATAGAATTGGAATTTCGCAGCCGGCTCACGCCCACGAATTCCGCCTTGCCGCCCTTTTTGAGCCATCGGAAATAGCCGGTGATGCGGGTGTCCAGATTCTTGTAAAATTTCCGGTCGCTGACGCCCCGCATGCCCACGGATTCCTCCCAAAGCTCTCGCTCCATGCCCCGCCGCACGGCCTTGCGCAGGCCGTTTTTGTCCGGATCATGCAGATATTTCCTGCAATCGCCCCAGTTGGCCGATCCGCTGCCGCTGGCCACCAGCTGTCCCGTGCTGCACTGGGCCAGATGGTTCTGCCGCCACAGGATGATGGTGTCGTTTTCCTTGATGCAAAGGGTAGTGACCCCCGGCTCGTTGGCCATGGCGCACTCCCCCGTAGCCCGCAGGCGGCGCTCCTCTCCCTCCGCCGTGAACGGCAGCCACCCCGCCTCCAGCGCGCTGGCCATCACCTCTTTGTCGCGGTTCCGTGTGAGCACCTGCCCGGGGATAATATTGGTGAGATAGGAGTCAAAATAGCAGGTCTTGTGGATCTTCACCGCCTCCACCGGCTTCGTCGGATCCGCCGACGGGGTCGGGTCGCTGCTCAGGCCGTATTTTGCCTCGTTATAAAACTGCTTGCCGCTGTACATGGCCTTGCGGTGGTTGTGCCGCAGGAATTTGCTGTATGTCGCTTCCCAGTTTTCCTTCTTTCTGATGTGAGTGCCGAGCCGCTTTTCGTATTCTTTGTCCCGCCGGATGTCAATGGGCGTGTCGCTGCGCAGGAGCTTGTCTATCTTCTCGCTGAAGAACACCGGCTCCGTTTCCTTGTCGCCCATGCGCAGATCCAGCCGCTGCCAGTCCCCGTTCGGCACATCCACGTCCTTGAAAAAGTCCTTGTCGATCTCGTCGGTGGTAAAGCGGTCTTCATAGTGTGTCGCCAGATTCAGCACCTTCACCACCCCCGACAGGATAAACGCCGCAATGTAGAGCACCCTGTCCCATACGCTGTCGCTGAACAGGCTCCGAATATCTCCCACGAATCCCACCAGCGAGTATATGAGCAGCGCCAGGGCAATAACAGAGAACGGGTTGATCCGCCGGAACGCCGTGTAGAAAAAGTAATCCACCTTGTTGGCCACAGGCACATACAGCGGGTGCATCCGCTGGGTCTTGTTCCCCAAAAAGCTCATGGTCTTTCCTCTCTCTTTCTATCTCTGTTCTATCTCCGCAGCAGCCGCCGTGGTGTCGTCCCGCAGCTTAAAGCGCGGCACCCGAAGCATCTCTCTGTCCTGCTCCTGCATATCATACAGCCTGTCCAGCAGCGCCTGCGCCCCCTGCTCCATGACCTGCCGGTGCAGCGCCGCCCCGTCCCATTGGGGCACGAACTGCATGAGCTGGGCAAAGCCGTCGGAGTAGGCGCATATCGAGCGGCACTCCCCCGCCGGCAGCTCCGCCGTCCTTGCGTGGGCAATGCCCGCCCCCGTGGGATCCAGCACCCAGTAGCCGTCCGGTCTGTTGTGCATTGCCCGATGTTTTTGCAAAATGGGCGTCGCCCAGCGCCGCGCCTCCTCCATGGTGCAGCCCGTCTGCTCCCTGTGCGCTGTCATCTGCTCCAGCGCCGCTTCGTCCAGCCGCGCCAAAAACCGCTCCCGCCACACGAGGACGCTTCCGTCCGCCCTTTCCAGCGACGCGCCGCAGTCGCCCAGCTGAAATAGCTCCACCTTATCTCCTCGGCAGCGCCATATAGCGGCGGAGGCCGTGGGCATCGCCTCTTTCGGCCCCGTCCACTGGTGCAAAACGCGCTCCATCGCGCCGCGTACAAGGTCGGAGAGGGTGCCTTTTTCATTTGCCAGCATCTCCCGCAGCAGCCCCGCCGTCTGCAGGGCGAACCATCGCGCGTCGCTCTGCGTGTCCATGTAGTTCCTGCCCGAAAGGTTCGTGGCACCGTCAATGACGAACAGGAAATCCTCTCCCGCTCCCACGGCGTCCTCGTTGACCCGCAGTCCTGCGCGGGTCACGGTCTGTATGCTCCGCAGCATCCCTCTCACCCCCTTTTTTTCGATACACGGTCATTATATACTACGCCCCGCCGCAAAGTAAAGCCCAAATATTGCGGTGCCCCCGTTTCTGTGCTATACTTGAAAAAAATACAAAGAGGTGCTCTATGGAAGCCGTTTTGAAATATTTCAGTTCTTCCCGTTTTATAATCAGCCTGTGCATTGCAATAGCCGCTCTGGTGGTCTGGCTGCTGGTGCGCCAGATCATCCACCGCTTCGCGGACAGGATCACCTCCGCCGGCTCCCTCTCCGGCCGCCGTCAGACCTATCTGGCGCTGTTTTTGAACATCGTGCGGGGTCTTCTGGTGCTGGCGGCGCTGATATTGATTCTGCAAATTCACGGGGTGAATGTGTCCTCGCTGGTGGCCGGCCTCGGCATCGTGGGCGCCATTGTGGGTCTTGCGCTGCAGGATATGCTCAAGGACATGATCATGGGCTGCAACATCCTCACGGGGGAATATTTCGCCGTGGGCGATGTGGTAAAATATGGCGCTCTCACCGGCGAAGTGGTGCAGTTTTCTTTGCGCTCCACCAAAATTCGGGAGCTGGCGACAAACAACATCGTCACCGTTTCCAACCGGAACATTCTGGAAATTACCAAGGCCAGCAACGAACTTTTTCTCACCGTTCCCACGGCTTACGAGGCCGATCCCGCGGAAATAGAAACTTTTTTGACCCGATTGGCGCAGGAGGCGGAGGGCCTGGAGGGCGTAGAAAAATGCAGTATGCTGGGGCTTACAACGCTCAACGACTACTCCGTGGATTACCTGCTGGGCATCGTGGCGCCGCCCGCCATACACAACGCCGTGCGGCGGCGGGTCTTTGGGCTGATCCGGCACCGTTTTGCGGAAAACGGCTACGTTATCCCCTACCCCCAGATGGACATTCACACGGAAAAATGACCCCTAAAACCCATTCCCATGGCG
>OMQS01000102.1 GCA_900313295.1 uncultured Eubacteriales bacterium | reverse complement strand
CTGTGCGCCATGCCCAACGTGGCCATGGCTGCAGGCTCCACATTGACACGCAGCTACACCTTTGCGTCGGCCACGCAGGAAAACCCACAGTACACTGTGCCGGAGACGGTGGAGGAGGGCGGCAAGACCTACAGCCTGACAAATGTTGTGTATGCGGTGAAGGAACATCGGGAGCCGGTAACGGTGGTACGCACTATCGTCACCGGAGATCCCAGCGATTACCCGAAGGAACTCACGGAGATGTTGGACGGTGCGAACTATACCCTGACAGCGCAGATGCCCACGTGGGTCACCGGTGAGAGCCGGACGGCGGTACGGGAATATGCATCTGAGTCGGAGGTGCCGCAGAGCCTGACGGTAGATGGTGTCAGCCTGCCGCTGGTCTCCGTGACAGCCGGTACAAAGACGGAAGCGTTTTCCGCACCGGCAGTATTCGTCACACCCAATCCGGCCAGCGGACTGTATGCCATCGGCGATGCCGTGATAACTGTAGGCGACGCTCCCACATGGGATGGCTGGGAAGAGGCCGTCAAGGCAGAGTTGGGGTTGAACGGCAGCAGCTATACGCTGTCAGGCGGCAGATGGGACGGCGATTTCCGGCAACAGGAGGACGGCAGCGACTTGTATACCCGCACGGCCATCTATACCGGCACGAGGGAAACACCCGTCTGGACGGCCACCTATGAGGCGGTGCCGGAGTACACGGCGGAGATCACCTACACGGACAGCCAGTACCCGAACGGCGTATACGAGATGGAGGCCGTGGCTACCTATACCTACCATAGCACGCTGGAAACCATTCTGAAGGTGGGTGCCGGAGTGCTGGTGGCAGCACTGGTCACCGCCTGTATTGTATGGCTTTTAAGAAAGAAGAACAAGAAAAACAAGGATGAAGAAAGCGAGGAGTAATTATGGATGGATTGATCGGAGGACTGTATGAGATCGTGCCAGCACTGCAGAAGCTGGCGGCAGCGCTGACGATCCTTGCACTGGTGGTGCTGGGCATCGGCGTTATTACCGGAGGCGCTGAGGGGCGGTCAAAATTCAAAGAAGTCATGAAGAACATTGTCATCGGCTGCGCCATAGCCTTTGGCGCAACCTCCCTGGGCAATATGCTCATGGGCTGGTTTTCCTAAACAAAATGATAGGGGGCGGGGCTGCGGCGCCGTCCCCTATCCACTACATAATGCGGAGGTATGAAAATGAAAAAAACAGAATCCGTGAAGACCTGCCTGGACATCATCCCTGTTCGTTGCTGGAGTTCGGCGGCAGGCGCTTTTCTTTTTGAAAACGGCTCCTGTATGGATATATTTAGGGTCATTCCAAGAGACCTGCAGAACATTGCCGATGATGAGCTGGAAATAGAAATCTATCAGTTTACAAAAATCCTGAAAACCGTAGGCTGTGATCTGAAATTTTTAAGCATGAAATTTCCGCTGTCGCTGGCACGGCAGAAGGAAGTCCTGTGCCACCATCGGCAGCTGGCACAGGACGAAGCACGCATACGCTGGCTGGATCGCCAGATCCGTGAACTGGAGCTGGCGGAAACCAATATCAGCTCCCAGCATTTCTATCTTGCCTTTTGGGGCAAGGATGCAGACACATTAAAAACCGTCCGTGACATGATCCGAAAATACGCCGCCACAGGCTACCGGCCGCTGGTGGAGGATATAGACCTGATCCAGAAAATCAAGGTATTGGAAAAACTTTCCAACATGAACACCGTTATTGATATTTACCCGAATTCGGATGCCGATTTCGTAGTCGGTGCTGATTATATGGGAGGCGAAGAATGAAAAAGAAAAACATCGCACGGAAAGAGCCGGCTTTGGACGCCCGACTTTTTGAGCCGATCCAGCCCCACGGCGGGATCACATTTGCAGGCTCGTCCTATATACGCATGGGAGATGGTTACTGCCGCTGCCTGCATATCTACGGCCTGCCCAACACACTGGACAGACACTGGCTGACGAGGATCTTCGCCGTCAGCGGCTGTATCTGTTCGTTCGATGTAGCCACGAAAAACCTGGCGGAGGCGAAGCGCAACATTAACCGCTCCATCGGCGAGTCAGGTGCCCGCGCCTATGCCGCCAAGGATTACAACGACCTCTATGACGCCGAAAAACGCAAAGCAGAGCTGCAGCAGCTCTACGACGAGCTGGAGCGCATGGGCGAGGTCATAAAACTCTGCGATTTCCGCATTTTCCTGCAGGCACGGACGCTGCAGGAGCTGGAGGAGAAGACAAAGGATCTGCTGGACAATCTGGATGCCTCCGGCTATAAGACTACCACCCTGCTGGGAGAGCAGAAAACGGAGTGGCAGTCGCTCTATGAACCCTTTGCAGTTACCCACGCCAAGCCCGTGGTCATGAAAGGTCTGTCCCTTACGGCTCGGCAGTTGGCGGAGGGTTATCCTTTTGATTACAGCGATCTGCTGGATGAGCAGGGAGCGCTGCTGGGCTTTACGGATATGGGCGGCGCCGTGGTGTTCGATCTCTTTTCCAAAACGGTCAAGAGAAAACATTATAATGCCGCCGTCTGCGGCGATATGGGCAGCGGCAAGTCTACGCTGCTGAAAAAGCTGTTCAAGCAAAACGCCAGCAGCGGGAACAACATCCGCTGCTTTGATGTATCCGGAGAGTTCTCCGCCCTTACGCTGGAGTTCGGCGGCAAGATCATCCGCTGCTCCGGCGTAGACGGGATGCTGAATCCGTTGGAGATCCTGCGCTCCGGAGATGATGACTATGCTTCCTATGCCCGGCATATCTCCAAGCTGCAGGCGTTCTTCCGCTGCATCAATCCCTCTATGAGTGACCAGCTCCTGCAGGAGTTGGCCAACTATCTGCGGGAGTTTTACGCAGGCTTTGGCTTGGTGCCTACGGACACCGGCTCCGTCACAGGTCGGGACGCCGCGGACTATCCCACCCTCTCCCAGTTTCGGGAGTTTTTGCAGGGCTACATCGCCTATGTGGCGCAGCAGGATCGGACGGCAGAAACGGAGGTAGAGACCGCCATCCATGTGGAGCGGGCAAAAAATCTTGATATCATTCTGGGCGCCGTGGAGAATCTTTGCAATAACTATGGCAGGCTCTTTGACGGCCACACCACCATCTCCGACATTACAGCAGAGCGGATCGTCACCTTTGACATCTCCACCATTAAGGAGCTGGGCAATGTATTTACGGCGCAGATGCAGAATCTGGTGTCATTGTGCTGGGATAACGCCATTGCCGTAGGCGCCCCAGAAAAAGAGAAATGGGAAAGCGGAGAATACGCCATCGAGGACATCACAAAGTTCCTCATACTCATAGACGAGAGCCACCGTTGGGTGAATACCTCCATGCCCCTGATATTGGACATGGTGACCCGGTATCTCAGGGAAGCCCGAAAGTATTTCGCCGGCATCGTGCTGGCCTCCCAAAGCGTTCGAGACTATATGCCGGAGGGCGACTTTTCCGGTGCGGATAAGATCCGCATCCTCTTTGAGCTGTGCCAATACAAATTCATGTTCAAGCAGGACAGCAGCGCCAAGGAGCATATCCGCAGGATCTTCGGGGAGGGTATGACCTTCTCGCAGGTGGAGAGCATCCCCTTTCTGGAGCAGGGGGAAAATGTCCTCTCCATTGCCGGAGCCGGAGCGCTGCAATTCCGTGTCTGGCTCAGCAAGGACTACGAGGCGACCCTCTTTTCAGGAGGTAGATAATGAAAAAAATAAAGAAATGGCTGCTTATGGGCAGCGCCGGTTTTTTGGCAGGCGGCTTTCTCCTGCTGCTTGTCGTCACGGCGGCGGGGGCATTTGCGGAGGATCTGTCCGCCGCCTTCGGCGGTCGGCGCACCGGTGCTGCTGCCGGCAATATGGATCCGGCCGGCAATGTGCCTGGCAAGGCCACCTATGTAGGCGTGGACGACACAGAAACGGATTTTTCCCGCCGAGTAGCTGCCGGCATTGCGGCCTCGAAGCCGGATCCGTTTTACAGCGGCTATGCCGGACTTTGTGAGCTGTGGGTCTACGATGTATACGCCGCAGCCGGCCTGCCCTGCAACGGCACCTGCTGTGCCTATAACCACGGTGTGCTCTCGGCGCAAAAGGAAGGGCTTATACCAAAAGGCGCCCTCATATTTTCCGGCGTCATCCCCAGCACTGGCAAGCTCTACGAGAATAACCACCGCGCCGGTGCCTTTTGCAATACCTGCGGGCACTATGCCGGCCATGTGGGGATCTATGTGGGCAACGGCTATGTGGTCGGCAGTCAGGTGCCCTTCCTGCAGTCCGTGGATGCGTGGATCAGCGTATACGGCTACGGCGGCTGGGCACGGAGATAGCGAAAGGAGGATGGAGCATGAAGATGAAAAAGGGCGTCTTGTGTCTGCTGCTGGCATTGCTGTGCCTGCTGCCTATGGGGACGGCTTGGGCGACGGCGGAAACTGAACCGTCGGCCTCGGTGGCCACGGCAGACGATCCCTATATCAAAGACGCCGCAGATGACAGCAGCGAAGCGGACGACCTCCAATGGTATCGGGACAACAGTGCCGTGTTGGAGAACAGAAGCATTATCAGAGATGCCCTGCGCAGCATCGGCTGGGGCGTCACAAAGCTGGTGTGTAAGCTGGCCAATGTGGCAGAGACGCTGTACACGAAGACTTTTGGCCTAATCGACATCACCAACTATCCACAGGTCAACAATCTATTGGAGACGCTGAAGCCTGTCCTGGCAGCGCTGACCGTGCTCTGCTGTGCAGGGCTGGGTCTTATGCTGCTGGTGCAGCAGGAGAAGCGCCCGCCGCTGCTGCGTAATATTTTGCTGGGTATGGTGGCCGTCAGCGCTTCGGCTTACCTGTTCTCCGCCGCCAACGATCTGGTGATCTCCTTTCGGGACGGGATCCTGGGCGGCGAGGAGGTGAGCCAATCCTATACCCTGGTAAACAGCAATCTTATAGATCTGGTCAATGTAGACCTGCAGAGTGATATTAACGCACTGAATTATAAGGCCGGCAAGGGCATCCTCTACGGAGCCGGCATAGCGGATCAGTATGATATGGACGGCATTGACCTCAGTGAAACCTTAGACTGGTATACAAAATCAAACGGCAAGGATCTGTACGGCTGGTCGGCCAACTTTAATAATCGGGTGAAGTTCCGCCTTGCCCATACGGCAGACGGGGATGTGACCCAGAAAAACTACGACGGTATCACCAAGGCCAACATCGGCAACGAGTTTTACTACCGATATTCCTTTGACTTCTGGGGCTGCCTGCTGCAGCTGGGTGCCCTGTGCATTTTGTTCCTGGCACTTTGCTATAAAAATATCCGCATAGCCTATGAGCTGGTGGTGGGGAGGATCATGGCTTATCTTTTTGCCGCAGATATAGGCGGCGGCGAGAAGCTGAAGAACACGCTGCTTTTCGTTCGGGATACCTACATCACCATGTGCGTGTGCGTCTTGTCCGTGAAGCTCTATGAGATCATGGTGGGCGCTATTACCTCCTTCGGTCTTACGGGGCTGGGCAAGGGGCTGGTGTCCCTATTCATTGCCTACGCCGTAATAGATGGCCCGAATCTGGTAGAGCGCATTTTGGGCATGGATGCCGGGCTTTCCTCCTCTGTGGGGCGTGCCATGGCCATCTTCGGCGCCGGTAAGGCCGCAGGCCGCACCGCTGCCAGACTGGGCGGCAAGGCGGTGCGTGGCGTAAAAAATACCGCTATGGCAGCGGCCGCCGGCACTACCGTCCGGCAGCGTCAGGCGAAAGGCTCCACCGGCGAGCAATTCGGCAAGAAGGTGCATCAGAAATTCCAAAGCGAAAAATCCGATCCTGCTGCACGGCAGCAGACCGCATCGGAGCAGCAGACGCAGCAGCAGCAACAGGCTGGGACAAAGCAGCAAGCATCCGCAGGCGGGGCGGAAAGTGCAGCATTTACCTCCGCATCGGCCGGAGCCGCTGCAGCTATGGATGCAGAGCAGCAGACGCCTCATTCATTCTCCTCTGATTTCATGGATGCACCTGCTGAAAAACAGCAACCGCCCCGTAGGGTATCGAATCCGGCTTTCTCCGCTGCCGTGAAGCGCCTAACCCCCAGCTCGGAATCGTCTGCCGAGGAGCGCAAGGACTTTAACCGCCAGGTGACGGCCATTGTACGGGGGCGGAAACATCGGGCTATCCAGCCACCCGCCGAGGCCAAGCCCTATCAGATAAAGAACTACGAGAAAGCCTTGCAGCTGGAGCAGGCCTATCATTCCTATTCCGGTGAAAAGCCGATAAAGGACAAAAAGAAGAAGGAGGATCAGGATGGCAATCGCTAATGTCACCACGCAGATCGAGAGCAAAACGAAAGTATCAAAGCATATCAACCTCAGCAGCCTGTATTTTATCGTAGGATACCTCATGCTGGCCTATATGCTCCGAGGCCTTGTCTATGATCTGCTGTTTATCCCGTACATGATCTTTTCCGGCTGCTGCGCCATCTATCTGGTGCTGCCGTCCCGCTATAACAAAGGCCGCACGCATTGGGAATCCATTGTGGTACTGCTGCGGGCGGATCGTGCCGTTTATCGGCCTTATATCGAGCCGGAGGAGGACTTGGAGGTGGAGGACGATGTTTGATTCGGCGCTGCAAAAGCTGCAAAGGCCTGCACGGCCGCAGGGCGTCCGTGGCCTTCAGGTCTTCTGCATCATCTTCCTGCTGGGCAACCTGATCTTCTTTTCAACAGGTCTTTTTTTGCCGAAGCATTACAAGGATGTAGAAATCTCCCCCATAGGCGCAGAGCTGGAGCTGGGCGATTACACTTTAACGCTGGATTCCTGGGACTGGGCGGAGAAGGACAGAGCCTTTGAGATCATTTTTGATGTGCAGGATCTGTCTTTGGATCGGGAGCCAGAATATACATTCCGCTTCCGCTGCGGCGACAGCCGCTACCGCTATAAAATCTATCGGGATCTGGGCGACCTGCTGGTGGTGCGGGTCTCCGGCGTGGCCAGGAGCTTTGCCCAGGTATCTATGACCGTTTCTGTGGGCGGCACCAGTAAGTCCATTTACATGGATGACCGCTCCATGACCCATGTGGAGCGCCTGACAGACCGCTCCGACGCGACCTACCGTATCCGCGCCGTGGAGGGCAAAATTACAGGCTATCAAGGATCCATAGAAAAGCTGGAGCAGCAGAAGACGGAGAAGGACGCCGACATCCAACTCGCCTACGATAAGCTGGAGACGCTGCAGGCGTCCAAGGCCAATAAGACACCCCAGCAGCAGGAGGAGATCGACGCCAATATCCGCACCATGGCGGACAAACAGAGCCGGCTCCAAAGCGAGCTGGAGGACATCGTGCTGCAGCAGCAAGCGCTGCAGACACAGCTGGAGCAGGAACAGCAGCTCTTGCTCCGGTTGCAGGGAGGAGGCGACGGCCAATGATCCTCTGTGTAGGTGACAGGATCAAAATGGGACACCTGACGGAAGCGCTGGAGCAGCGGCTGCATCAGGAGGTCACCTTCCTGCCGGAAGCGCCGGACATCCGCAGGCAGGAAAATGACATTCTGCTGGCCGCTCGGGGCGCCGATGCTATTATCTAT
This sequence comes from uncultured Eubacteriales bacterium, assembly GCA_900313295.1. Classification (GTDB taxonomy): domain Bacteria; phylum Bacillota; class Clostridia; order Oscillospirales; family Oscillospiraceae; genus Vescimonas. The sequence continues at coordinate 2,322 of OMQS01000102.1, read as the reverse complement.
GATACCAACGCCTATTATAACGACGGTGAGGAGCTTATAGGCGTCATTAAACGGATCTGGCGCACCAATCAGGTAACGCCCATCCTGCTGGTGCCTACCAGCAACCCCAAAAACGAGATCGTCAAGGCGGCGCTGGCCGCGCAGATCAAGAATATCATCAATGTGGCATTGACACTCGGAGAGCAGAAAGACCAGCTGGAGAAGATCCTCACCGGCTACTACGCAGCCAACGATGACCGGGAAGACCTCCGAGCGGCCGAGGCCGAAGTGGCGGAAGATACCAGAACTCTTACCTCTTTTGTTGGCCAGCTGTACGACGCCAAGCAGCGGGAGGAGAAACGGGAGCACACGGTCATTATACGAAAGAAGGGTACGCCACAGGTGCTGTTGGAGGCGTTGGGGACTGTCGTTCGTGTGCTGTTTGGTATCGTGTCCATTGTGCTGATGGCCATAGCCATTCTGGTCTTGCTCTATGACAATACAAGGGAGCAACTGCTGCAAAATCTACAGCAGCTCTGGCAGGAGATATGCGCCATGCTGGGAATAGGAGGATAGCATGAATTTTTTTGATAGTATGGATACCCTGCTCTGGAAGCTCTGCATCCTGGGTGGGATCCTGCTCATTGCAGTGGGGATCTGTCGGCTCCTGCTCCGTGGCCGCAGCCTTCCGGGCAGCAGCCGACAGCGCTTACAGGTGCGGCAGACCTTGAAAGGCAGCGGTCTAAAGACAGGCAAAACGCCGGACGGGTTCACCTTTGGCCGGAAGGGCGGGGAGAAAGTCTATCTGCCCTGTAATGCAGAGGGGCATATCGCCGTTTTTGGCGGCAGCGGCGAAGGCAAGACCTCAGCGCTGCTGATCCCCTCCCTTCGGGCATGGAGCGGCTCGTCTTTCTGCATTGACATCTCCGGAGATATATCCAAAAATGTCCCCTGCGAGAACAAGATCATTCTCTCGCCGGATGATCCGGAGCATTCTGTCATTTACAATGTATTTGACGAGATAGACCGTGCGGAGGATCCCGACGAGCGTCGGGCGCTGCTGGAGCAGCTCACCTTCTCCATTCTGCCTTTAGCACCGAAAGCAACGAGTGCGGAGCGCTACTTCACGGAAACCGCACGGAAGATCCTGCTGGCATCTTTCGTGGCGTTCTACGATAGAGGACTTGATTTCTGTGAGATCATGCGGGTGGTTTTTATGAATTCCCCGAAAGGCTTGTTTCAGCTAATTTCTGCCCAAGAAAACCAGCGGGCTATAGGCTATATCCAGACGCTGGCGCAAGAGAATGAAAAGAACATAGCCGGAGCCAAGTCCACACTGGATGAAAACATCAAGCTCTTTGCCGATTACAGCAAAATGGAGCGGATCCTGCGCCGACCTGCCAGCGCCGCCGAGCCGTATCTGGCTCCGTCGGATCTGGAGTCGTCCCATATCTTTCTGGTGGTGCCGGACAAAAAGCAGGAGTTCTACGGCCTGTTTTGTAACATTGTGGTGGCGCAGATGCTGGATTATATCGGTCAGCGACCCTATGACCGCAGCCGTGACAAACGGATCTTGCTGGCACTGGATGAATTTGCCAGCCTTCGGCATCTGGAGATCCTCAGTCCCATGCGGAAGTTCCGAAAAAACGGAGCCAATATCTGCATTCTCACCCAGTCCCTCTCCGACATTGATCTTGTTTACAGCAAGGACGAGCGGAAGGTGATCCTGGACAACTGCGCCTATACTGTGGTGCTCTCCGGCAACGATCCGGAGACCAGAACTTATTTTTCCGACCTTGTTGGAAAAGCAGATCATGATAAGGTCAGCACCACCACCGGCGGTCGGGCAAACAGCACCTCTACCAGCTCCCAGGAGGGCTACGCTATCCATCCCAACACTTGGAAAAGTCTGGGAGAGCATCTGGTGGTCATACATCGGGGCGGGTATGCTAAATTGAAGAAAAATTACTATTTCAAAAGGTGAAATTCATATCCCACCCACCAAGAGACGGTTCACACCGTCTCTTTTTTATTTGAACAGAAAGGAGTATTCCCATGAACAACGAAACAAAAAAGCCTACCCTGCTGGATGGCATCGAGATCTCCGACCCTGCAGCGCTGGAAGATCTGATGCCGCAGGAACTGACCGCAAGTCGTACCTTTACGCTGGATGGAAAGGAGGTAACGGCGCATGGCAGCGACAAATAAAGTCCGTGAGGAGCTGGCGCAGGCGTTCCTGGCTGCGCTGAAGGAGGATCGGATCCCGTGGCGCGCCTGCTGGACGCAGGGGCGTCCCTATAACGCCGTTTCCGGCAGGCGCTATAAAGGCGTCAATACGCTGCG